>JAITMY010000014.1 GCA_031290755.1 Prevotellaceae bacterium | reverse complement strand
AACGCGGTCTCGCTGGCCGACTACGACATGAGCGAGCTGGCCTACGAAATCAGCCTGTCCGCAGCGCAGCTGGCACGCGCCGCCGCCGATGCCTGCACGCTGAAAACGCCCGACCAGCCCCGCTTCGTGGCCGGGTCAATGGGGCCTACCAACAAGTCGGCCTCCATGTCGCCCGACATGGGCAACCCGGCGTACCGCGCCGTAACGTTCGACGGGCTGGTGGCGGCCTACGGGGAGCAGGCGCGTGGCCTTGTTGACGGCGGGGCCGATGTGCTGCTCATCGAAACGGTGTTCGACACGCTCAACGCCAAGGCCGCGCTCGTGGCCATCGCCACGCTTGAGGAGGCGGTGGGGCGCAAGCTTCCGGTCATGCTGTCGGCCACCGTGGACGGGAGCGGGCGCATCCTCTCTGGCCAAACCCTCGAGGCGTTCCTCGCCTCGGTGTCCCACGTCAACCTGCTCAGCATTGGCCTCAACTGTGCGCTGGGCGCCGAGCAGCTGCGGCCACACGTGGCCGCGCTGGCGCAAAAGTCGCCCTTCGGCGTGAGCCTGCACCCCAACGCCGGCCTGCCGAACGAGCTGGGCAGCTACGACCAGCCAGCGCAGGAAATGGTGGCCACGATGGAAGAGTACATGCAGGCGGGGTGGCTCAACATCGTGGGGGGGTGCTGCGGCACCACGCCCGAGCACACGGCGCTGCTGCGTGCCGCCGCACAGAAGTACCCGCCGCGGCAGGCGCCCGCCCCCAACCCGCGCACCGTGTTCAGCGGGCTGGAGGTGGTGGACGTGGAGGCCTCGCAGCGCTTCATCTGCATCGGCGAGCGCAACAACGTGGCGGGGTCGAAGAAGTTTGCGCGGCTCATCCGCGAGGAGCGCTACGACGAGGCGCTGAGCGTGGCGCGTGAGCAGGTGGAGAGGGGGGCGCAGCTCATCGACATCTGCATGGACGATGCCATGATAGACGCCCGGTCGGCCATGCAGCACTTTCTCAACCTCATCGCCTCGGAGCCGGCCATCTCACGCGCCCCGCTGGTCATCGACTCGTCAAACTGGGAGGTCATCGTGGCAGGCCTGAAGTGCGTGCAGGGCAAGCCGCTGGTCAACTCCATCAGCCTGCGGGAGGGCGAGGAAGAGTTCCTGCGCCGCGCCGCGCTGATACACCGCTACGGCGCGGCGGCCGTGGTCATGCTCTTCGACGAGGAGGGGCAGGCCGCCACCTACGAGCGCAAGGTGGCCATCGCCGAGCGCAGCTACCGGCTGCTCACCGCGCACGGGTTCCCGCCGCAGGACATTGTCTTCGACCCCAACATCCTTTCGATAGCCACCGGCATAGCCGAGCACAACGGCTACGCAGTGGCCTTTGTCCGCGCCTGCGCGTGGATAAAAGAGAACCTGCCCCACGCCAAAATCAGCGGCGGGGTGAGCAACCTCTCGTTCGCGTTTCGCGGCAACGACATGGTGCGCGAGGCGCTCCACGCCGTGTTCCTGCACCACGCGGCCAAGGCCGGCATGGACATGGGCATTGTCAACGCGGGGCAGCTGAAGCCCTACCGCGAGCTGGCAGAGCCGCTGCGCTCGCTGGCCGAGGACGTGGCGCTCAACCGCCGCGAGGATGCCGTGGAGCGGCTTTTGCGCTACGCCTCCGGCATGACGCAGGCGGCGCCGGAGGGACAGCAGCCGGCGCCAGACAGCTGGCGGCAGGGCGAGGTAGAGCAGCGGCTGAAGCACGCGCTGCTGCACGGCGTGGCGGACTGCCTCGAGGCCGACCTCAGGGAGGCGCTGGTGCGCTACCCCTCGCCGATGAAAATTGTGGAGGAGGTGCTGATGGAGGCGATGAACACCGTGGGCGACCTGTTCGGCAGCGGAAAAATGTTCCTGCCGCAGGTGGTGAAGAGCGCCACGATAATGAAAAAGTCGATAGACATACTTTCGCCCATGATGGCCGCGGCAGGCGAGGGGCAGGAGGTGGCCGGAAAGAAAATGCTGCTGGCCACCGTGCGCGGCGACGTGCACGACATTGGCAAAAACATCGTGAGCGTGGTGCTCAAGTGCAACAGCTACCAGATTATCGACCTCGGCGTGATGGTGCCCTGCGAGGCCATACTGGCCGCGGCGCGCGAGCACCGCCCTGATGTGGTGGGGCTAAGCGGCCTGATTACGCCCTCGCTGGAGGAGATGCAGCGCGTGGCCGCCGCGCTGCACGGCAGCGGCCTCAACATCCCGCTGGTGGTGGGCGGGGCAAGCACCAGCGAGCTCCACACCGCCGTGAAGCTCGACGCCGAGTACCCGGGCCACGTCTTCTACGTGAAAGACGCCTCGCGGGCGGCGCACCTCCTGCGGCAGCTCACGCAAGGCGACCTGCGGGAGGACTTCCTGCGCAAGCAGGCGCTGCGCTTTGCCGAGCTGCGCAGCCAGTACGAGGAGGGCAACCGCCGGAAGCAGCAGCGTGCCGCCGCCGCCGCGCAGCAGGCCGCAGCGCCGCAGGAGCGCTGGAAGGACAAGGCCACCCCTGCCCCCGCCGCCCCCGGCCTGCACGTGTGGAAGGGCTACGACATCGCCACGCTGGTGCCCTACATCGACTGGGCGCAGCTCTTCTTTAGCTGGAACATGCCCGGGCGCTTCCCCGAAATCCTGTCGCACCCCCAAAAGGGCAGCGCCGCGCAGAAGCTCTACGACGACGCGCGCGAAGCCCTACAGCAGCTGGCGCCCACGGGCATGTGGGAGGCCAGCGCCGCGGTGGGCCTCTACGAGGCCAACGCCGAGGCCGACGACATCGTGCTGCTTGAAAGCGGCAAGGAGCGGCTGCGGCTGCCCCAGCACCGCGACCCCACAGGGCGCACCACCTGCCTCGCCGACCTGATTACCCCCCTGAGCGCAGGCGTGAAGGACTACCTCGCCACCTTCGCCCTGAGCATCGCCATCAAAAACAACGCCGACAAAAAGCACCGCGAGGCCGGCGACGAGTACCACGCGCTGCTCCTCGAAACCCTGAGCAACGTGCTGGCCGACGCCTTCGCCGAGCACCTGCACGAGCGCGTGCGCAAAGAGCTCTGGGGCTACGCCAAAGACGAGCGCCTGAGCACAGAAGACCTGCTGCGCTGCCGCTACCGGGGCTTCCGGCCCGCCGTGGGCTACCCCTCGTACCCCGACCACAGCGCCAAGAAGCTCCTCTTCGACCTGATGAGCGTGCCGCAAAACACCGGCGCCACGCTCACCGAAACCTACATGATGCAGCCCCCCTCGTCGGTGTGCGGCCTCATGCTACCGCGAAACCTATAGCAACACTCTTTACCCATGCAAATCTCTACCATCCTTGAAAAATCAGCCTCCACGCTGTTCACCTTCGAGCTGATGCCGCCGCCGAAGGGCGAAAACTTTTCGGAAATCGCCAACGCCGTCGAGGCGCTGGTAGCCTTCAGCCCGGCCTACGTCAACATCACGCACCACCGCGCCGAGACGGTGCTGCGCGAGCGCCCCGACGGCCTGATGGAGCGAGCCGTAGTCAAAAAGCGGCCGGGGACGGTGAGCATCGCCGCGGCCATCAAGTACAAGTACGGCATTGAGGTGGTGCCCCACCTCGTGTGCGGCGGCTACACGCGCGGCGAGACCGAAGACGCGCTCATCGACCTGAGCTTTCTGGGCATCCACAACGTGCTGGCGCTGCGCGGCGACCCCGCGCCCGGCGAAAAGCACTTTGCCGGCGAAAAGGATGGCTACGGCCACGCCCGCGAGCTGGTGCAGCAGGTGCAGCGCATGAACGCCGGGCAGTACCTCGACCCCACGCTGAAAAACCCCGCGCCCACGGCCTTCTGCGTAGGCGTGGCGGGCTACCCCGAAAAGCACAGCGAGGCGCCAAACAAGTCGGCAGACCTACAGCGCCTCAAGGAAAAGGTGGAGGCCGGCGCCGCCTACGTGGTAACGCAAATGTTCTTCGACAACGCCAAGTACTTCGCCTTCGTCAAGGACTGCCGCGCGGCGGGCATCAGCGTGCCCATCATCCCCGGCGTGAAGCCGCTCGCCACCGCCAGGCAGCTGAGCGTGCTCCCGCAGGTGTTTCACATCGACCTGCCGGAGGCGCTGGAGCGCGAGGTGAAAAAGTGCGCCACCCCCGAGCAGGTGCGCCGCGTGGGGGTTGAGTGGGGCGTAGCGCAGTGCCGCGAGCTCAAGGCCGCGGGCGTTCCAGCGCTGCACTTCTACACGATGGGCAAGGCCGACAACGTGAAGGACATCGTGCGGCAAGTTTTTTGAGCCGCGAGGGTCTC
>JAITMY010000026.1 GCA_031290755.1 Prevotellaceae bacterium | reverse complement strand
TACGGTAATTTAACGATAGGGGGGGGGTATTAACATTTCCTGCCGCAAGAACTTGCGGCAGGAAGGGCGTAGCAGCCCGTAGCCAAGGGCGAAGCATCGTGGTCATTTGCGCTGTTTGCTTAGTAGAACTGCGGCTAAGGTAAGCATTTATTCTGAATTTGCAAAAAAAGGTTTGCGCCATACTAAGTTATGGCGCACGGGAGCAAAATTATGCTCCCGTGTGCGCACAAGTTGTTGCATATCCACAAAAAAAGAGCTACCTTCGCCGCGGCTTCGGGCGCAGCAAGCACGGAGCGATGAGCACACGTATCAACCTAACCTAATAACAAGAAAGAACAATGGCAAAAGAAAAGAAATTCGTTACCTGCGATGGTAACTACGCAGCGGCGCACGTGGCCTACATGTTTAGCGAGGTGGCCGCCATTTACCCCATCACGCCCTCGTCCACCATGGCCGAGTACGTGGACGAGTGGGCGGCCTTCGGCAAGAAAAACCTCTTCGGCGAGGCGGTGAAGGTCACCGAGATGCAGAGCGAGGCCGGCGCCGCGGGCGCGGTGCACGGCTCGCTACAGGCGGGGGCGCTCACCACCACCTTCACGGCCTCGCAGGGGCTGCTGCTCATGGTGCCCAACATGTACAAGATTGCCGGCGAGCTGCTGCCCTGCGTGTTCCACGTGTCGGCGCGGGCGCTGGCGATGAACGCGCTCTCCATCTTCGGCGACCACAGCGACGTGATGGCCACGCGCCAAACAGGCTTCGCCATGCTGGCCGCGGGCGGCGTGCAGGAGGTGATGGACCTGAGCGCCGTGTCGCACCTCGCAGCCCTCAAGGGCCGGGTGCCCTTCGTGAGCTTCTTCGACGGGTTCCGCACCTCGCACGAAATTCAGAAGATAGAGGCCATCGACGGCGACGACCTCCGCAGCCTGATAGACCAGCAGGCGCTGACCGAGTTCCGCCTGCGGGCGCTGAACCCCAACGCCCCCGTTACGCGCGGCACGGCGCAGAACGGCGACGTGTACTTCCAAGCCCGCGAGGCCAGCAACCGCTACTACGACGCCCTGCCCGACCTCGTGGCGGGCTACATGAGGGAGATTAGCCGCATCACAGGCCGCGACTACAAGCCCTTCAACTACTACGGCGCCCCGGACGCCGAGAACATCATCGTGGCCATGGGGTCAGTTTGCGACACTATTAAGGAGTGCATCGACTACCTCAACGCGCAGGGCAAGCGCTACGGCGCGGTGTTCGTGCACCTCTACCGCCCCTTCTCGGTGAAGCACCTGAGCGAGGTGGTGCCCGGCACCGTGAAGCGCATCGCCGTGCTCGACCGCACCAAGGAGCCTGGCGCCAACGGCAGCCCCCTGTACCTCGACGTGGTGGAGGCCTTTGCCTCCCGCAAGGCTACGGCGGCGAAGCCCCTCGTCGTGGGCGGGCGCTACGGCCTCTCGTCCAAGGACACCACGCCGGCGCAAATCATCGCCGTGTACGAGAACCTCGAGGCCAAGGAGCCTAAGAACGGCTTCACCATAGGCATTGTGGATGACGTAACCTTCCTTTCGCTGCCGCAGAAGGCAGAGATAAGCGTGGGCAAGGCGGGCACCTTCGAGGCCAAGTTCTACGGCCTCGGCTCCGACGGCACGGTGGGCGCCAACAAGAACACCATCAAAATCATCGGCGACGCCACGCCCAAGTACTGCCAGGCCTACTTCGCCTACGACAGCAAGAAGTCCGGCGGCTTCACCTGCTCGCACCTGCGCTTCGGCGACGCGCCCATCAACTCGCCCTACTTGGTCAACACGCCCGACTTCGTGGCCTGCCACGTGCCCTCGTACCTCAGCAAGTACGACATCCTGCGCGGCATCAAGCCCGGCGGCACCTTCCTGCTCAACAGCCTGTGGGATGCCGAGGAAACCAAGAAGCGCCTGCCCGACTTCGTGAAGCGGGCGCTGGCCGAAAAGCACATCAACCTCTACGTGATGAACGCCACCAAGATTGCCGAGGAGATAGGGCTGGGCAACCGCACCAACACCATCCTGCAATCGGCCTTCTTCAAGATAGCCGCCGTGATACCCTACGAGGAGGCCGTGAAGCAGATGAAGAAGTTCATCGAGAAGAGCTACGGCAAAAAGGGCGAGGACGTGGTGAAGAAGAACTACGCCGCCGTTGACCGCGGCGGCGAGGTGGTGAAGGTGGACGTGCCGGCGGAGTGGGCTACGCTCACCGCGGCCTTTGCGCCCGACACGGCCTCGCGCCCCGCGCCCGACTTCGTGAAGAAGGTTGCCGACGTGGTGAACGCGCAAATCGGCGACGACCTGCCCGTGAGCGCCTTCGTGGGGCAGGAGGACGGCACCATCCCCTGCGGGACGGCGGCCTACGAGAAGCGCGGCATCGCCGTGCACGTGCCCCAGTGGACGCCCGAAAACTGCATACAGTGCAACCAGTGCTCCTACATTTGCCCCCACGCCGCCATTCGCCCCTACCTGCTCACCGAGGCAGAGCTGGCCGCCGCGCCCGCTGGCCTGCAAACCGTGAAGGGCAACGGCGCCTTTAAGGAGTACAACTTCCGCGTGCAGGTGTCGCCGCTGGACTGCACGGGCTGCGGCAACTGCGCCGACGTGTGCCCCGCCAAAACCAAGGCGCTGGCGATGCAGCCCGCCGAAGGCCAGCTGGCCGAGCAGGCGCACTTCGACCACCTGCACGCCAAGGTGGGCTACAAGGACACCGTGGCCAACAAGTACCAGACCATGAAGAACAGCCAGTTTGCGCAGCCGCTCTTTGAGTTCAGCGGCGCCTGCGCCGGCTGCGGCGAAACGCCCTACGTGAAGGCGCTCACCCAGCTTTTCGGCGAGCGCATGATGATTGCCAACGCCACCGGCTGCTCGTCCATCTACGGCGGCTCGTTCCCCGCCTCGCCCTACTGCACCAACAAAAACGGGCAAGGCCCCGCGTGGGCCAACTCGCTGTTCGAGGACAACGCCGAGTTCGGCTTGGGCATGGACGTGGCCAGCGAGCGGCTGCGCGACCGCCTCGAGTTCCTGATGAAAAAGGTGATAGCCGAAAACCCCGATTGCGGCTGCAAGGAAGGGTTTGAAGAGTGGATTGACAACCGCAGCGACGCCCGCAAAACGCAGGAGATAGCGCCGAAGCTCATCGCAGGCTTTCAGGAGCACGTGAAGCGCTCGCCCGGCTGCCCCGACGCCAAGGAGCTGCTCACGCTGAGCGGCTACCTCGTAAAGCGCTCGCAGTGGATTATCGGCGGCGACGGCTGGGCCTACGACATCGGCTACGGCGGCCTCGACCACGTGCTGGCAAGCGGCCACAACGTGAACATCCTCGTGCTCGACACGGAGGTTTACTCGAACACCGGCGGCCAGTCCTCCAAGTCAACGCCGGCGGGCGCAGTGGCCAAGTTTGCCACCAGCGGCAAGCGCGTGCGCAAAAAAGACCTCGGCATGATGGCCATGAGCTACGGCTACGTTTACGTGGCGCAGGTGGCTATGGGCGCCAGCCACAACCAGCTGTTCAACGCCCTCAAGGAGGCCGAAGCCCACAACGGCCCCTCGCTGGTCATCGCCTACGCGCCCTGCATCAACCACGGGCTGAAGGGCGGCATGAGCATCACGCAGCGCGAGGAAAAGGCCGCGGTGGAGTGCGGCTACTGGCACACCTACCGCTACAACCCCGCGCTGGAGGCCGAGGGCAAAAACCCCTTCGCGCTGGACAGCAAGGAGCCAGACTGGAGCAAGTTCCAAGACTACCTCAAGAGCGAGGTGCGCTTCTCGTCCCTGCAAAAGTCCTTCCCCGAGGCGGCCACCGAGCTGTTCAAGGTTACGGAGGATAACGCCAAGTGGCGGTACAACCAGTACCGCAGGCTGGCCGGCGTGGCGTAGGGGAAGGCGCAAAGCCAGCTAAATAGTGCAAATCTACAATCCTGTCAATTTAGGATTGTAGATTTGTTGCATATTTGCAATAGCATTTGGCGGAATTTTGCTTACCTTTGTGGGTAACTAATTTTTATAGACATGGACGTTAAATTTGTCGTCTGCCTCTTTCATAGCCTCGGCGCACCCGAGCTGATTATCATCGCGGTGCTCATCCTGCTGCTGTTTGGGGGCAAAAAGATACCGGAGCTCATGCGCGGCTTGGGCAAAGGGGTGAACAGCTTCAAGGTAGGCCTGAGGGACATGGAGGATGAGGTGAAGAGCGGCGTGAATAGCGAAAGCAAGGCTTAGCAAGGCATGGCGCAGGACAACCCCACCACGACGAAGCAGGAGATGACGTTTTGGGAGCACTTGGAGGCGCTGCGGTGGGTGCTGCTGCGCATGTTGATAGCGGTGGCGGTGTGCGTAGGGGTAGTGTTCTTAAACAAAGACCTGCTGACCCAAATCGTTTTTGCGCCGCAAAGCGGGGACTTTGCCACCTACCGCGCCCTGTGCCGGATAGCGCAGGCTGTACACGTTGAAGACCTTTGCCCCGGCACGTTCTCGGTGGAGGTTATCAACACGCGGTTGGCATCGCCGTTTTTCACCCACATGTCGGCATCCATGTACGTGGGCTTGCTGCTGTCGCTGCCGGTGATGCTGATATTCGTGTGGCGCTTTGTGGCGCCGGCGCTTTACCCGCGCGAGCGCAGGCGGGTGTTCGTTCTCGCAGCATCGTGCGTGCTGCTGTTTGTGGTAGGCGTTTTGTTGGGGTACTACGTTGTGTTCCCCCTCGCGTTCAGGTTTTTGGGCACCTACCAGTTTGGGGAGCAAATCGTTAACCGCATCGATTTGCACTCGTACATGAGCATTTTTTACGCCACGCTGCTGTCAATGGGCTTGGTGTTTGAAATGCCGGTGCTCTCCTACGCGCTGTCGCGCGTGGGGATTATCAGCAGGGAGCTGCTGAAGCAGTACCGCCGCCACGCCGTGGTGCTGGTGGTGGTAGTAGGGGCTATCATTACCCCCACGTCCGACCCGTTTACGCTGATGCTGGTGAGCATCCCCATGTACCTGCTCTACGAGTTGAGCATTTTGGTGGCAAGAAGGAAATTAAAAGCGGCGGCTTAACGCACAGCACGCCGGTGGCGGCTATTTTTTGATGAGTACTTAACTTTAAAACTGTATGAATACTATGTTACGCTATCTACTTTTGTCCGCAATGTTTTGCACCGTGGCAGCCTTCAGCGCACCTGCTGCCATATACTACGTAACGCCCACGGGCAGCGATACGAGCAGCGGCACCTCGTGGAGCAAGGCCTTTGCCACCTTGGAGAAAGCCCTCGGCTCAGCCGCCGTTCGCAAAGACCAAGTGTGGGTCAAGGCAGGCACCTACAAGCTTTCGGCGCCGCTGCACCTGCGCGAAGCCATCAACGTGCACGGCGGGTTCAGAGGCACCGAAGCGAGCTTGAGCGACCGCCCCGCCACCGTGGTTGGCGAGCAGGGCATCGCCTCCACCACCGCCACCATCCTCGACGGCAACAACGTGACGCAGGTGCTATGGCAGGAAACGTCCTTTGACTCCGTCACCACGTGGAGTGGGTTTACCATCACGAAGGGATTGTGCGAGGAGAACGGCGGCGGCGTGTTCCTCAAGGCCAACAGCATTCTGGAAAGCTGCAACATTGTCGGCAACAAATCCCTGCAATCGGGCGGTGGGGTGTTGTTTGAGCGCGGCGGCGAGCTGGTTCGCTGCTACGTGGGCGGCAACACCGCAAGCATCAACGGCGGCGGCGTATATTCCTACCACGGTAAGATTACCGAGAGCACCATCAGCAGAAATAGCGCAGGCCACGGCGGCGGCGTGTACAGCATACAGGAAACCGCCATCGCCACCACCGCCATCACCGAGAATACCGCCAGCCACCACGGCGGCGGCATCTACAGCAACGCGCTGGATGTATATAGCAGCTGCACCATACGCAGCAACACCGCCACGGAGAACGGCGGCGGCGCCTACGGCATAAAAACGGCCACGTTCAACCGCTGTACGCTCAACATCAACAAGGCTACGCTTGGCGGCGGCGCTTTCCTCAAGCAGGAAAGCCAGCTGAACGCCTGCACCATTGCCAACAACGAGGCGACAACGCATGGCGGCGGCGCCTACCTCTTGAGCGGGGGAAGCGTGGACTCGTGCACCATTTACCAAAACAGCGCCCGGCAAGACGGCGGCGGGCTGTACTTTGACGGCGGCGGTATCGCCAATCGGTGCACCATTAGCGAAAACAGTGCCGTGAATAATAGCGGCGGCGGGGTGTATAGCGAACGGAATGGCCAGATTGACAGCTGCACCATTTCGTTTAACAATGCCAGAAACGGCGGCGGAGTATGCTGCAACTACAGCACCCGCGTAACGTGGTGTACCCTGAACAGCAACGAGGCGGTGCAAAACGGCGGTGGCGTTATCTGCAACAACGATAGCTCCTTCATCTTTCAGTGCCGCATCTACAACAACAGCACGCAGAGCAGCGGTGGGGGAATTTTTGCCGATAAAAACACCTCCATCGTCGGCTGCGCCATCACCAATAATGCAGCGGCCATCAACGGCGGCGGCGCCTATTGCAGCTCCACCACCAGCATTCTGAGCTGCACGCTGGCCTGCAACTCGGCGGCGCTATACGGTGGCGGCGTATATATTTCCAACAACTCCACCATGACCAACTCCATCATCTGGGGCAACAACACGTCGCAGCCGGCCTACACCGCCATTGACGCGGGCAAAAACGCCGTTACCTACTGCGCTATTGACAGCGTTCTCGTGTCGGGAACGGGCAACTTTCTAATTGACCCCAGCAACGTAGGGGCTAACGCTCCCTCCTTTGAGGAGCCGTGCACCTTTTTCGGCGTGGATGTTACCCTCGATCAATCAAACAACAAAGCCGCTACTGCCGATTGGCGCATCAACAGGCGATTAAGCTTTTGTGTCAACGCGGGCGACAACAGCGCCATCCCCTCGTTTTACTTTCAGGATTTGAACGGCAGGCAGCGCATCTACGATGGCGCGGTGGACGTGGGCGCCTACGAGTACGGCAGCATTTTCATCACCGGCGTTGACCCCTCGCCCTACAGCCTGCTGGGAAGCGCCACGGTTTACCCCAACCCTGCCTCCACCTACCTTTACGTTGCGCTGCCCGACAACGCTGGCAGCACCGGCAGCGAGGTGCGGGTGCAGGTCGTCAGCGGGCAGGGGACGGTGCTCATGGAGGAAAGTTTTTACGGGGCCGGCGCCGCGCTCAACATCAGCGCTGCGCCCAAGGGCTTGCTGTTTGTCCGCCTGCTGAGCAACGGCAAGTCCGTAACCAAGAAAATCTTAAAGAATTAGCCCCGCCGCTACCCTAACCTGTCGGCCTTTTGCACGCCTTTGGTGGTGCGCAGGTGGTGCAGCAGGGTGTCCAGCTGCTTGGAATTTTTTACCAGCACGCGCATTTGCCCTTCAAGCTTGCCCTTGCCGGGCAGCAGCTGTAGCGAGCGAATGATGCCCGCGGAGTGCTTGCTCACCACCTCCACCAGCTTTTGTTGCAGGCCAATTTCGTCGTTTGCCGTGATTTTCACCACCGCCTGAAAGGAGTCGGAGTCGGCCTGCTGACGCCACTTGGCAGGCAGCACGCGGTAGCTGTACTGGTTAAACAGGCGCTCGGCGTTGGGGCAGCTCGTGCGGTGAATGGTGATGCCGCTCCCCACGGTAACAAAACCGAAAACGTCGTCGCCGTAGATGGGGTTGCAGCACTTGCCCAGCTTGTACTCCACGCTGCTCAGCTGCTCGTCCACCACAATGTAGTCGCTGGAGCTGCTGGGCTTGGCGGCCTTCGGCTCCACCTTCTTTGCCACCGGCTCCCGCTCTGCCGTCGGCTGCGCACCGGCCACGTGCTTTTGCAGCACGTCGTGCACCAGCGCAAAGTCGAGCTCCTCCAGCGCCAGCTTCACGTAGAACTCGGTGGTGGTTTTTATCTTGAAGTGCTTGACCAGAAAGGCCACCACGTCCATTTGCAGCGCGTTCATCTTCCAGTTTTTGAGCTTACGCTCCAGCGCCTCGCGCCCCAAGCTCGCAATCTTTGCCTCGTCCTCGCGCAGCTTCTGGCGTATCTTATTCTTCGCCTTGGCGGTCGAAACTGACCCCAGCCAGTCGGGGGTGGGCGTTTGGTTTTTGCCGGTGAGCACCTCCACCACGTCGCCGGTTTGCAGCACCTCGCGAATGGAGGCGTGCTTGCCGTTGCGTACCGCGCCGGTGCAGCGGCAGCCGAGGTTGCTGTGAATGTCGAAGGCGAAATCGAGCACCGTGGCGCCCACCTTCAGCTGCCGCAGGTCGCCGGTGGGGGTGAACACAAATACTTCGTTGGGCGTGAACCTGCTGTCGTAGTCGCCCTCGCTGCCGGCGGTTTCGAGCAGGTGGCGCATGTTTTCCAGCCAGCCATCAATGCCGCTGGCCTGCTGTACGCCCTTGTAGCGCCAGTGGGCGGCCATGCCGTGCTCGGCCACGTCGTCCATGCGGCGCGTGCGTATCTGCACCTCCACCTCCTGCCGCTCCACCACCTTCACGGTGGCGTGGAGGCTTTCGTAGCCGTTCTCCTTGGGCTTGGTAACCCAGTCGCGCAGCCGCTTGAGGTCGGGTTCGTAGCGTGCGGTGATGCGCGAGTAAACGTCCCAGCAGGCCGCCACCTCGTCCTTGCGGTGCTCAAAGGGCGAGTCGAGGATGATGCGAATGGCAAACACGTCGAACACCCCCTCGAAGGGCACCCCCTGCTTCTGCATTTTGCAGAAGATGGAGTAAACGGACTTGGTGCGGTACTTCAGCTCGAAGCGGTGGCCTTTTTCTTGCAGCTCTTTTTTGATGGGCGCAATAAAGTCCTCCATCAGCTTGCTGCGCGTTTTTTCGCTCAGCTTGAGCTTGGTGTTGATGTCGCGGTACACGACGGGGTCGGAGTAGCGCAGCGACAAGTCCTCCAGCTCCGCCTTCAGCGCGTACAGCCCCAGCTTGTGCGCTAGCGGGGCGTACAGCAGCAGCGTTTCGGCAGACTTTTTGGCGTGCTTCGACTTGGGGAAAAAGGAGAGCGAGCGCATGACCTCCAGCCGGTCGGCCAGCTTAATCACGATGACCTGTGGGTTGGTGGAGTAGCTCACGATGAGCTTGCGGAAGGATTCCGCTTGCAGCGCCGTGGTTTTGAGGTCGAGCCGCGCAATTTTGTTCAGGTTGGCCACCACCGCGGCCATCTCCTTGCCGAAGTCGCGCTGCAAGTCGGAGGCCGGCAGGGGCTTCACGCTGTCGGCCTCGTGCAGCAGCACGGCGGCGGCGGCCTGCGCCCCCAGGCCCACCTCGCCGGCCACAATCTGCGCCACGGCGAGCGCATGAAAAACGAAGGGGTCGCCGTTTTCGCGCTGCCGGCCATCGAGCGCAGCGACGGCAAGCGCAAAGGCCTGCCTCAGGTGCGCCTTTTCAACGTCCTGAGCCGAAAAAATGGCCGACAGGTCGGCATACTTTTGCTCTACGAGTGTTGTCGTCATGGGTCAAAATGCAGGGTAAAAGTCCGGTAAACTTACATGTAGCCAGCAAGCTGCGGGCAAAAAAGACAAAAAAACCTCTGCGATGGTAGGCTCGCAGAGGTTTCTGTACGGTTGGAAAAGGCAGTAAAAGCTTACTCCTCTACTACTTCAAACTCAATCTTTACGGCCACGTCGCGGTGCAACTTCACCGTAGCGCTGTACTTGCCCAGCTCCTTGATGGGTTCGTCGGCAATGGTAATCTGCTTGCGGTCAATGTCAAAGCCCTTGGCCTTGAGCAGGTCGGCAAGTTGAATGGTGTTGACGGAGCCAAAAATCTTGCCCGTGCTGCTCACCTTAGCGCCCACCACCAGCAGCAGGCCTTCCATTTGAACGCCCACGGCGGCGGCATCGCCCCTGATTTTTTCGAGCTTATGCGCCCGCTGGCGCTGGTTCTCTGCGTGCACCTTTTTGGCCGATGCGGTGGCTAAAATCGCAAAGCCCTGCGGCACGAGGTAGTTGTTGGCATACCCGTTCTTTACATTTACGAGATCGTCTTTGCTGCCTAAGTCAGCAACATCTTGCTTCAGAATTATTTCCATGTTGTTTTTCTCCTCTGTAAAACGTTACTTCATTAAGTCCGATACGTATGGCAGCAAGGCCAAATGCCGTGCGCGCTTTACCGCCTGCGCCACCTTGCGCTGGAACTTGAGCGAGGTGCCGGTGAGGCGGCGGGGCAGTATTTTGCCCTGCTCGTTCAAAAAGCGCTTCAGGAACTCGGGGTCTTTGTAGTCAATGTACTTGATGCCGGTTTTTTTGAAGCGGCAGTACTTTTTTCGCTTCACCTCAACCGCAACAGGGCTGAGGAAGCGAACTTCGTTGTTGTTGCTACTGTTATTGTTGTTGTAGGGTGTCATGCCTGTGCCTCCTTTTTGCTGTTTAGGTTATTCTTGCGCCTAATGGCATACTCCACGGCATGCTTGTCGAGCTTAAAGACAAGGAAGCGAATTACGCGCTCGTCGCGGCGGAACTCGGTATCCAGCTTCGCTATCAGGCTGCCATCGGCCTCAAACTCCATCATGGTGTAAAACGCTGTTGACTTTTTCTGAATGGGGTACGCCAATTTTTTTAAGCCCCAATCTTCCTCGTGGACAATCTGTCCACCTCCGTCAGTGATGATGTGACGGAACTTGTCAACCGCTTCCTTTACCTGAATATCAGATAAAACGGGAGTTAAAATGAAAACGGTTTCGTAGTTGTTCATACAAAAAATAGTTAAAATTTTAGTGTGCAAAGGTAGTTATTATTTTTTATCTGCCAAGCGTATTGGCTATTTTTTTCTGCATAAAGTTCACTTTTTTGCACTTTTAAATTTTAAAGTGTTTATTATGAGCCTGTTGCATTTTAATTATTTACGGCCAAGCAGTCGCAAAAAGGGTCGAAGGTGTAGGCCTCCTCGGTGCCGACTTTCAGGTTGCCGATGGCAGGAAACGCAATGTGCATACCGCCTACCGGTATTTTGTTCTTGGCAACGTACTCCAGCACCTGCCTGCGCGTGGCGGCAGCCTGCTGAGGGTCAACGTCGTAGGTTACGGAAACCTCTGGGTGGGGCACCTGAATGGGCATGGCGTGGGTCAAATCGCCCCACACGAGCAGGCGCGACCCCTCGGACTGGAGCAGGTAGGCGGTGTGCCCGGGCGTGTGCCCGTAGGCTGCAATGGGCTGGATGCCAGCGGGTAGCAGGTCGGCTGAGGGGGCCTCCCCCAGCTTGTCGGGCGTAAAGAGGCGCAGCCTGCCCTTGTAGGCCGCCACCACCTTGCAGGCCTGCCGGAAGCTGCCCCGACGGTTTTCGGGCGCCGCCTGCATAGCCTTGTCGCTCGTCCAGTAGTCGTGCTCTGCCTGAGCAATGTAGAGGGTGGCGTTGGGGAAGGCCGCTGTGTCGCCGCGCAGCAGCCCCCCGATGTGGTCGCCGTGCATGTGGGTGAGCAGCACCGCGTTCACCTGCTCGGCGGCGAGGCCAAGCGCCTGTAAGTTGTCGAACAGCTTCCGCCCGAAGCCGGCGTCTATCAGCACGTTTTGCGTGGCGCTGCGCACCATGAAGGCGTTGACGGCGCTGGGGTAGCTGCCGTCGGGGGCATACTTTTGCAGCATGGCCGGCGTGGCGCCAAGCAGCACGCTCGTGCCGCCGCTCTGCTGCCCCTCGGACAGCGCGCTGATGCGCATGGCGCCCACCTCAAAGGTGATAACGTCCTGCGGCGAGCTTGGCTCTTGCGCCGCAAGCTTGCCGGTGGCAACGAAAAGGAGCATCAGCAGTAGGGATAGGGTGTACTTCATGGGGTTCAACGGTTTTTTTAGGGTTATACGGTTAAACATTGGCAGCGCGGGTAAGGGCCTCCACAAGCTCGTCCACCTGCTGCTTGCCGGTGCACAGGGGGGGCAGCAGGCGTATGACGTGCGTGCCCGAGGCGCCGGTGAACACCTTGTGCTCAAAGAGCAGCCTGCGGCGCAGCTCGCCCACCGGCTCGCTCATTTCGATGCCCACCATCAGCCCGCGCCCGCGCAGCTCCTTCACGCCTTGCAGGCGCCGCAGGCGGTCGGTGAGGTAGGCGCCCATATCGGCGGCGTTGTCTATCAGGTGGTCTTTTTCAATCACCTCGAGCACCGCCAAGGCCGCGGCGCAGGCTAAGTGGTTGCCGCCAAAGGTGGTGCCCAACATGCCGTGCACAGCCTTGAACCGCGGCGCAATGAGCACGCCGGCAACGGGGAAGCCGTTGCCCATGCCCTTGGCCACCGTGATGATGTCTGGCTCAACGCCCAGCCACTGGTGGGCAAAGAACTTGCCGCTGCGCCCGTAGCCGCTCTGCACCTCGTCCACGATGAGGTGCGCCCCGCACGCGGTGCACAGCTCCCGCAGGTCGTGAATGAAGGGGGCAGAGGGCAGCAGGATGCCGGCCACGCCCTGTATCCCCTCCACGATGGCGGCGCAAAACTCCCCCGTTCGGAGCTTTGCCGCCGCCGCCGCGGTGTCGTTGAGCGGGGCGAACTCCACGTTGCTCGTGGCGTTGAAGGGCGAGACGATTTTGGGGTTGTCGGTGGCGGCCACCGCGCCGGAGGTGCGCCCGTGAAAGGCGTTGCGGAACGCCAGCACCTTCTTCTTCCCTGTGTCAAACGAGGCCAGCTTGATGGCGTTTTCGTTGGCCTCTGCGCCCGAGCTGCACAGGAACAGCGAGAAGTGGGGGAGGCCTGACAGCCGCCCCAGCTTGTCCGCCAGCTGCTCCTGTAGCGAGCTGCGCACGGCGTTGGAGTAGAACCCAAGGCGCCCCAGCTGCTCGCCGATGCGCTGCACGTAGTGCGGGTGCCCGTGGCCGATGGAAATCACCGCGTGCCCCCCGTAGAAGTCGAGGTAGCGCTGGCCGTTCTTATCGTAGAGGTAGCAGCCTTCGCCCCTCACCGGCTCTATGTCCCATAGCGGGTAAACGTCAAATAGCTTCATGGCATCGGGCGGGGTTAGCAGTTCCAGAGGTAGTCGGCGGTGTAGGGCGAGCCGGCCATTGTCCACAGCTCGCCGACGGTAACGCGCAGGCGGCAGTCGATGGCGGCGATGGCTTCCATGTCTGCCTCGTCGAGCGCAAGGCGCCGTGCAGCAAGGTTTTCGGCAATGCGGGCGGGATGCGCCGACTTGGGGATAACCACTACGCCGCGTGCCATGCCCCACGCCAGCGCCACCTGCGCCGCCGTAGCGCCGTGCTTCTTGGCGATGCCGAGCAGGGTAGGATGCTCCAGCAGGGGCGCGAGCTGCCCGCCCTTAGCCTTGGCCGCGCCCAGCGGCGAGTAGGCCGTTACGTGGATGTCGCTCTTTTGGCAGAAGCGCACCAGCTCCGGCTGCTGTAGGTAGGGGTGCAGCTCTACTTGGTTCATCTCCGGCGGGCGCGTGGCGGTTTGCAGGAGCGCCTCCAGCTTGCCCTGCGTGAAGTTCGACACGCCGATGTGCCGGCACAGCCCCTGCCGCTGGCAGCGCTCTATCTCGGCCCACGTTTCGCTGAGGGGGGCTTGCTGTAGCGACAAGAACTCGTCGGGGGCGGAGGGGAACTTCGTGCCCCGCCGCAGCGCCACCGGCCAGTGCACGAGGTACAGGTCGAGGTAGCTGAGCTGTAGGTCGCGCAGCGTTTGCCGCAGCGCAGGCTCCACGTGGGCGCTTTCGTGCGCATCGTTCCACAGCTTGGAGGTAACGAACAGCTCCTCGCGCTTCACCACGCCCTGCGCAAAGGCATCGCTCAGCGCCTGCCCTATGACATCCTCGTTGCCGTAGATGTAGGCGCAGTCCACGTGCCGGTAGCCCTGCCGGAGCGCCTCCAGCACAGCGCCGTAAGTTTCGTCGCGCGAGGCGCGCCACGTGCCCAAGCCAAGCAGCGGCATGGTATCACCGTTGGAAAATGTAATCATCTTAGTAGTGCGTTAATTGGTTTGACGGGGGCAAATGTACATGATTTTTTTTGGATTGCAAATAAAAAGTTGACGAAATGTTGCAGCTAACCTACCCCGCCATCCCCCTGCGCTTTGCGTGGCTGGAACCCTTCGACGAGAATTTTTTTAGGCGATGATTTGCGCTGCTTCTGCGCCACCGAACGCAGGGGACTTTCCCCCTTGGGCTATGCCTCGCCTGCCTGCGCTTGCAGCCCAAAAACCTCCTCGATGTGCCGCACCACAAGGGCCTTGACCTCCTCCAGCGGCGCCTCCTTGCCGGTTTCCTTTGCGATGGAGGTTACGCCTCTGTCCGCAAAGCCGCAGGGGTTGATGAGGTTGAAGTACGACAAGTCGGTGTTCACGTTCAGGGCAAAGCCGTGCATGGTTACGGATTGGGAGCAGCGTATGCCTATGGCGCAGATTTTCCGCGCGGCGGGCGTGCCGGCGTCTATCCACACGCCGGTGGCGCCGTCCATGCGCTGGCCTTGCAGCCCGTAGCGGGCCACAACGCGCATTACCACTTCCTCCAGGCGGTGCACGTAGTCCTTGATGCCGATGCCCAGCGCGTCGAGGCAAAAGATGGGGTAGGCCACCAGCTGGCCGGGGCCGTGGTAGGTGATGTCGCCGCCGCGGTCAACCCTGATAAGCTCGGCCTGCACGCCGGAGGCCGCCGCGAGCAGGTTGGCCGCGCTGCCGTTCCTGCCGAGGGTATATACGTGGGGGTGCTCCACCAGCAGGAGGTGGTGCGCGGCGGCGGCGCCGGCTTGCTTCTCGCGCTTCAGCTGCTCCAGCAGGGCTTGCTGCTGCTGCCACGCCTCACGGTAGGCAAGGGGCTGCGGGTAGCGCTTCACCTGTAGGGGGCCGCGGGGCGCGGCCACGTGCCGCTCGGCGCGGTAGCTGGAGCGCACCAGCGGGGCGCTCTCTATGTGCGCAAATCCTTTGGCCTTGCCCGCGCGGCGGTAGCCTTCAAAAACCTCCGGCGCGACGTACTCGGCCACGGCGATGTTGCTCTTTGAGGGCTGAAGGTACTGCCCTATGGTCATCACGGTGCAGCCTGCCTGTAGGAGGTCGTCCATCGCTTGCAGCACCTCTGCGGGGGTTTCGCCCAGGCCCAGCATCATGCCCGACTTGGCCACGAGGCCCGAGGCGGCCACCTGCCGGAGTACGGCTATCGACGTTTCGTAGGTGGCGCGGCTGCGCACCTGCGCGGACAGGCGGCGGACGGTTTCTATGTTGTGCGAAATCACCTCGGGCCGCGTCGCCACCACGAGGTTTACCAGCTCCTTTCTCCCCTGGAAGTCGGGGATGAGCGCCTCCATCGTCGTGCCCGGGTTGCGCTCCTTCACGGCGCGAATGACCTGCGCCCAGTGCGCCGCGCCCAAATCGCCGAGGTCGTCCCTGTCCACCGAGGTGAGCACCACGTGCTTCAGCTGTAGCAGCTGCACCGAGCGGGCAATGTTGGCGGGTTCTTCGGGGTCAAGCGGGGCGGGTCGCCCGGTTTTCACGTGGCAAAACTTGCAGGCGCGCGTGCAGATGTCGCCGCCCAGCATGAAGGTTGCCGTGCCGCGCTCCCAGCACTCGCCGCGGTTGGGGCACAGCCCGCCGGTGCAGATGGTGTGCAGCCGGTGCTGCGCCACCACGCGGCTCACCTCCGTAGAGGTTTCGCCTTGCGGCAGCCGTATTTTCAGCCATTCGGGCTTGGGTATGCGGGTGGTTGCAGCGAGGGGCATTTACTTTCTTAGTCGCCAAGGCAGATGTTGATGCTCTTGGCCACGTGCACCAAGTAGCTGTTGGGGTCAACCAGCTTGGGGTTGCTCACGGCCTCGGAGAGGGGCACGGCCACCACGTTGGGGGAGTGGAAGGCGACCATGTGGCCGAACTTCTCCTCAAGGATCATCTCGAAGGCCTTCACGCCGTACTGCGCGGCGAGCACCCTGTCGTAGGGCACGGGCGAGCCGCCGCGCTGCACGTGCCCTAAGATGGTGCAGCGGATGCCCGACTCAATGCCGGCCTGCTTGAGCTCGTCGGCGAAGCGCTGCGCCGCCCCCTCGAGCCGCACGCTGCTCATCTCGCTGGCTTGGCTGCCGAGGGACGAGCCGCCCTTGGGCATGGCGCCCTCGGCGACAACGGCCACGGCAAACTTCTTGCCGTTGTCGAAGCGGTTGTAGAGGAAGCTCCTGATTTTGGCTACGTCGTAGGGGATTTCGGGGATGAGGCACAGCTCGGCGCCGCCCGCAATGGCGGAGTGCAGCGCAATCCAGCCCGACAGCTTGCCCATCACCTCAAGGATGAGGATGCGGTTGTGGCTCTCGGCGGTGCTCACCAGCCGGTCGAGGGCTTCGGTGGCCACGTCCACCGCCGACTGGAAGCCGAAGGTTACGTCCGTTGCGCCGAGGTCGTTGTCAATGGTCTTGGGCACGCCGATAATGGGCAGCCCCTTGTCGAACAGGCGCTTTGACATGGCCTGCGAGCCGTCGCCGCCGATGTTCACCACCGCGCTGAAGCCAATGTCGCGGCACATGGCAATCATCTCGTCCGAGCGGTCGATGTAGGTGCAGCTGCCGTCGGGCTGCTTCACCGGCCAGTTGAAGGGGCCGCCGCGCTTGGTGGTGCCGATGATGGTGCCGCCCTTCACGTGGATGCCCGACACGCTCTTGCGGTCGAGCCGCTTCAGCTCCTGCGGCTGCCCCAGCAGGCCGTTGAACGAGCGCATGCTGCCCCACACCTCCCACTCGTCGGAGGTGGCCGAGGCACGCTTTACAAACGAGCGGAGCACTGCGTTCAGCCCCGGGCAATCGCCACCGCTGGTGGCCACCAATATCTTTTTCTTCGCCATTGTTACAGTTATTAAGGTTCTACATTATCAGCCTATCTCCTTTGTCTTTTCTCTTAAAAAATGCTGCTCTTCTGCCGACAGCAGGGGCGATAGCAGCGCATACACTTGGCGGTGGTAGCCGTTCAGGTAGGCGATGTCTTCGGGGTGGAGCAGGGCGGGGTTCAGGGCTTTCGTGTCGAAGGGGCAGAGCGTTAGCGGCTCGAACTGTAGGAAGCTGCCGAACTCGCTCTCGCCGCTGGGCACGGTCAGCACAAGGTTTTCGAGGCGGATGCCGTACCTGCCCGCGCGGTAAATGCCCGGCTCGCACGAGGTGATCATGCTGGGTTCTATCACGGTGGGGTTTTCCTCAAGGCGGATGCTCTGCGGCCCCTCGTGCACGCAGAGGCAGTGCCCCACGCCGTGCCCCGTGCCGTGGAGGTAGGTGAGGTGGCGCTGCATGAGGGGCTGCCGCGCCAGCATGTCGAGCTGGGCGCCGCGCGTGCCGTGGGGGAACTTGGCTGCGCTGAGCTGTAGGTGCCCTTTAAGCACCAGCGTGTAGTCGGTTTTTTCCTGCTCGCTGGGGGCGCCCAGGTGCAGCGTGCGCGTGATGTCGGTGGTGCCGTAGGCGTAGTGGCCGCCGGTGTCCACCAGCATGAAGGTGTCGCGCCCCAGCGCAATGCTGCTCGCGGGCGAGGCGGAGTAGTGCACAATGGCGCCGTGCTCCTTGTAGCCCACAATGGGCGCAAAACTGTCTTCGATGAAGTCGGGGTGGAGGGCGCGAAGCTCGTGCATTTTTTCGCCGGCGCTAAGCTCGGTGAGGGCGCCGCTGTCCACGTTTTCTTCGAGCCACTTCCAAAAGCGCAGCCACGCTACGCCGTCGGCCAGCATGGCGCGGCGCGTGCCGGCCACCTCGGCGGCGCTCTTCACTGCCTTGAGCTGGGAGATGGCGCCAAAGCCAAAGGGCGTGGCCTCCTTGGTGATGCCGCTCTGGTTGTGCTGCTGCACTATTTTCTGCGTGGCGATGCTGGTTTTGTTGGGGTTGTAGATGACCTTGCGGGAGTCGGAAAGCTGCGCCAGCATCAGCTCGAAATCCTTGTACTGCACTATCTGCACCCGCTGCTCTTGCAGCTGCCGGATGACGGCTTTGCTCATCTTGTCGAAGTTCATGGCAAGGGTTATGGCTTCGGACTCGAAGTCAACGATGGCGTAGGCGATGTTCACGGGGGTGTAGGCCACGTCGTGGCCGCGCAGGTTGAGCAGCCACGCCACCTCGTCGAGGGCGCCCACCACGTAGAGGCTATCTTCCGGGGCGTTCAGCTTTTTCTGTAGGGCTGCAAACTTTTCCTCGATGGTTGCGCCCGTAAGCGCAACGTCCATCAGGAAAGCCTGCGTGCTGGGCATCGGCGGGCGGTCGGGCCACAGCGCTGCAAACGGGTCGTCAACGGCGGTCAGCGCCAGCGGGCTTAGCTCCTGTTGCAGCTTCTCGAAGGCGGCCACGGCGTAGAGCTTGCCGTCAACGCCCACGCTGCCCTTGTCGAGGTGGCGCTTGAGGTACTGGGCAAGGGTTTCGCTGTTGGGCAGGCCTTCTTTTTTCAGCTCAAAGCCGCTGCCGGCGAGCTGCTGCTCGGCCTGCAAAAAGTAGCGCGAGTCGGTGAACAGCGCCGCCGCCGTGGGGGTTACCACGGCGGTTCCGGCGCTGCCGGTGAAGCCGGTGAGCCACTCGCGGCACTTGAAGTGGGCGGCCACGTACTCGCTAAAGTGCGGGTCGTTGGTAGGCACGATGAGGGCGCCTAAGCCGTGCTGCGCCATGTGGGCGCGAAGGGAAGATAGCTTGTTGTTCATCATGCTTACCTGATTTAAAAGTTTGAAGTGCGCGGGCTAAGCAAACAGCGTGGCGTAGGCTTTGGGCTTACGCTTTTGCCACAGGCCGTTGTGGTAAACGTAGCTGACAATGAGCGGCACCACCGTGGTGGCCTCGGCGTAAACCATCTGCTCAAAGTCGGTCTCTACCTTGCCCCAGCTGCTGGCCTCCCTGAGGGTGGAGCTGGAGCACGCGCCGTCGCGCGCGTCGGCCACCGTAACCTGCACGGCGTACTTGTGCATGGGGGTATTTTTGCCCAGGCACTCGGCGCAGACAACGGTGTCCTGCGCAAAGTTTTTCGGAGAGCCGCCGCCGACCATAAACAGGCCGGTGGTTTTGGCCCTGATTTTCACCTTGGTCAGCTCGCGAAAGTCGGCCACCGAGTCAATCGTAACGTAGGGTTTCTTTTTCTTGATGCGCTCCGTCTGGTGCATCACGAGGCCAAAGCCGGCGCTGCAATCGGAAAAGGCGGGGACAAAGATGGGCACGTCGTTTTCGTAGCAGGCTTGGATGAGCGATTTCTTGCGCTTCTTGGCTTTCTGGGTGAGCCACTTGCCGATTTCGCTGATGAACTCGCGCGACGAGTAGGGGCGCGGCTCCAGCTTGTCGGCTATTTTTTTGATGGCGAGGTCGCAGCGTTGCAGCTCCTTCTCGTCAATGTAGGTGTCGTATATGCGGTCGATGTAGAGGTTGCGCAGCCTCGCATCGTCGGCATAGGGCGTGCCCTTGTAGTGCTTGTAGCCCAGCGCCTCGAAAAAGTCCATGTCAATGATGGAGGCGCCGGTGGCCACCACCACGTCCACCATGTTGCACTGCACCATGTCCACGTACACCTGCATACAGCCCGCCGCGCTGGTGCTGCCGGCCAGCGTGAGGATGTTAGAGCAGGCGCCCTCCTTCACCATTCTGTACAGAATGTCCGCTGCGCGAGCTACCTCGCGCGAGGTAAACGACATGTTGCGCATGGCGTCAACGATGGCCGTGCTGTCTATTTTCTTAATGTCCACATGCTGCACCGGCTCTTCGAGCAGGTTCTTTCTACCTTGTTTTGCCATAATTTTACGTTTAAATATTTAACTTGTTTTGGTTACTTACTAATGTTGTTTCCTGCCCCGCTACGCAATAACGGGGTAGAAGTAGGAGGTGAAGCAGAGCGCCACGAGCGCCGTGCCGTGCTTCTTTTGCGGCACGATGGTTTCGTTCAGGTACTTGATGTCGTCCAAGCGGTAGTCTTCCTCAAAGCCGTTAACGTACAGCTCGTTGAGGCTGGAGCGCAGCAGCGCCTCCAGCGCTTCGGGGCTGAAGTCGCCGTAGTTTTCGCACACCAGCCCGCCGTACCGCTCCCCCGTGGTGCGGTGGTAGAGCCAGCCGTAAACGATGCCGGCGGTGCCCCGCTCGCCCCTGCCCACCGTGCAGGTGCTCATAATGGATTCCACCACGCACCCGTGCACCATCTGCGCAGGCTGTGGTATCAGGTTCGCAATGCCGGGCAGTATCGAGGAGTACGTCATAATGTTGTACTTCTCAATGTTGGCATCCTTCAGCGCAAGGTGGTAGGAGCCTGCATGGACGGCGATGTCGCTCTCGCCCTTACCCTGCGTTTCAAAGTAGTCTTGGGGTATGCGGCACCCTACGATGATGCCCTTCAGCATATTGCTCTTCAAGGGGGTGCCCCCCACGGGTGCGAGCTGCCCCGACACAGCTGCTAAGTCTTGCTCTGTAGCCACAGCAACGGGATTGATGGTTTGGCGCTTCATTTTTTAAGCATAAAGTATTTTGTTGGTGAATAATTTCATTTAGCAAACGGGCGGCCTCGCGCACGCAAGGCAGCTGCCAAGTAGCGCCACCGGAAAGGCGCCGCTATTTAACCTTGGGGCAAAGCGTGCCTGTTTCAAATG
>JAITMY010000024.1 GCA_031290755.1 Prevotellaceae bacterium | reverse complement strand
GTAAGGGTTGCGTTGGCTTTGTTTATATCCGAGCCTTCGTTGGGTGTCAGCGTTGGGTTTGGTGTGGCAACAGCCGTTCCGAGGCCGGTAGCAGTGCCTGCACCGTTTACGGCAGAGTTTGTCCATCCCGCAACCATCGTAACGGGAGCAAACTGGTCGGCCTTGGCCACCTCCAGCAGCAGCTTATTGGCGTTGGGCACGGCGTTCCACTTAGCGGAGAACGCGCCGGGCGCCACGTCAGCGGGCGCAGCGGAGGTTGCCGCAATGGGAATGCCCGAAAGCTGAATGTCGTCGAGGCGCACCTCGCCGTCGGCCGTAAAGCGCAGGCTGAGGTCGGCTGCCTGAGGCGCGGGCACGACTATTGGCACATCCAGATTTTTCCATCCGGCGGTGGTGGCCGAGTTAACGTCGGTGCCCAGCGCTGTCCAGGTTGTGCCTCCGTCGGTGGAGTATTCCACCGTGAGGGTTACGCTGGTGGTTGCTGTCTTGCGCCAGCCCAGCTGTAGCTCAATACTCGTAAACAGGGCTGCACCAACACCGCTTACCACGAGGTTTTGCCCTGAGGGAATGAGCACGTTGTTGGTGACCGAGGCCCCCGTGTAGGAGTTGAACACGTTGGCGGAGGTGGTGTTAACCACCACCGTGGCGGCACTACCGGTGAGCTTGATGCCCGCCGTTATGTAGCCCGTGTAGGCGCTCGCTGCGGCTGCTGTACCAGAGTAGCCAAATGTTTCGGTAACGAACCTCTGTCGTTCCGTGGTTGTTGCGCCCGCTGCCCACGCTGTCAGCGCAAACAGGAGCAGGAAAGTGTACTTTTTCATTGTCTTTTTTTGTTTTTTTGTTTATTACTTGGTTTTGTTAATGCTCAATTGTTTTTATAGTTTTTCTACCCTGAAGTTATCGAAGAAGAACCTGCTCGACTTGCTGTTCTTGCTTAGCGTAGCGTCGTCGGTGGTGGAGCGAAAGCGGATGCGGGTAGTCTTGGTGGCGCCCGACACCACTACGCTCATGTGGTTCCACTTGTTCCTATCCGGCCCGATGTAACCCGAAACGTCCTGCTCGTCGGGGTTTTCGGAGGCGGGTGGGGCGGAGCTTACAATGCGGTTCACAATGGAAAGCCTCACCTGCTTGTCGCTTTGCCCGTTGATGAAGCCGTCGCCCTCTACCTCTATGGTGAGGCCATCGTTGTCGTACTCGCCCGAGCTGGAGGCATACACGGCGGCGTCGAAGTGAACCTTCACGTTAACCGGATTGTCGCCGATGGTGGTAATTTCGGGCGACAGCACGACCCCTCCCTTGTTGGTTTCGCCAACCTTTAGGAAGCCTTGACGGAAGAAGGTGTGGCAAGGGTTTTCGGAATACTTCCAGCGGTTCTTCTCGTCGGTAGTGGGCGAGCTGACAGAAAAGCCGTGAGCGCGTAGGGTGTCTCCCTGTTGAGCTGAGATGGCGTCGCTCCACTTCCGCTCGTTGGTGTATCCGCTGCCTCCCACCAGCTGGGGAAAGCTTTCGAATGTTACCCAGTTAAAGTCCTCTTCCCAGTACAGGTAGCCCGGATAGGTGCCGTCTTCGGCAGGCGCAAAGAAGTACACCTCCTCTGCCCCGTCGTTTTCCTTGCCGTGGCGAAGCTTGATGTCGTCAACGCGGTACTTGTTTGGCACCAGCGACACCAGCTTGAAGTATATTTCGGGCACGGTAATTTTCATGTTGGTTTGCGCCAGCGCCCAGCCGTTGTTGGCATCGCAGGTGTAGGGCCAGGGGAAGTACTCGTCGCCGTCCTTGCTAACGAGCAGCAGCAGCTCGTCGGCGTTCCACGCTCCCCCCTCAGCGTACACGCCAAAGAGCAGGCGGTAGTACTCGATACGCGAGTCTGTTTGGGCACCTTTGGTTTCCACCTTTCCGAAGATGAACTCCGCGTTTTCTTCCGCAAAGAGAATGTTGTTATCGCCGGAGGCGTCCTCGTAACCCGACGAGGGGTTGGCGTTGTCCACCAAGGCCTCGCCTCGGTAGCGGGTGTAGAACGAGCCAATGCCGTTGCGCGTCCAGCCGTTGTAGTCTCTCAGGTCGGTGAGCGAGGCTTCGGCTGTGCCAAAATCTTCGGCCAGCTGGAACACTTCGGTGCTCACGCTGTACTGTAGCACGTTCACGGCAGCCGTTTGCCCGTCGAGCATTTCCAGCTCGAGCAGGGCGTTACGGGGTTCGGCTCCCTGCGCTGAGTTGGCCTGCGCGTAGAGCGTTATGATGGTTTCGCCTGCCGCGCCTGCCTTGGTGCTTAGCGTGAGCCAGCGTCCGGAGGCTAGCTCATCTTGCGTGAGCGTAACGGTGTAGTAGGCCGAGGCGTTCACCGTAATGGTGGCGTCGTGGCCATCGTAGCCCAAGCCGTAGTAGCTGATGTAAACCTCGTCGGTGTTCACCTTGATAAACTCTGGCTCGACCGCGAACTGCCTTTCCTCCTCGCAGGAGGCGCAGAGCAGCGCGATAGCCGATAGGGTGGCAAGTAGCCTGACCATAATGTGTTTCATTTTTGGAGTTCTTTATGTGTTAAACATCGTTTTTTATTCCATTGTCATGTGTAGCTCGTCGAATAGCCTTGGTCGGGTCATGGTTTCGGTATAGACATTGCCGAAGCGGTCGGTAACTTTCATCTCAAGGGTAGCGCTGACGCTGCTTGCCTGCACGTAGAAGATGTGCGTCGAGAGGGAGGTTACAAAGTCGGCTGTCGGGGTAGAGGTGCTGTGGTTTTTGCAGTAGGTGTAGGGGTAGCAGAACATGTGCAGGGGGTCGCGCACATAGATGCGGTTCACCGTTAGCGGGACGCCGTTTTCCTTTACCTCAATTGTCCAGCTTTTGTCGTAGTTGAATACGTTAATGAACACCACGTTGTTGTCGATGTTGAGGTATTCGTCTTGGATATAGATTGGCGGTACTATATTTTCGGTTTTGGCCATAACGCTCTTCACGGCAGGCGAGTTGAAAAAGGCCTTGACGTAGTTCATATCGTAGGCGCGGAACTGCTTTTCCTTGGTGGCGTGGTCGTCAATACCTTGGTAGTACCAGCTGAGGTTGGTGTTGCTCACGGTAAACACTTCGTAGCCTGCGGGTGTGCCGTCCTTGCACAGCTTGCGTGCGTAGTTGGACTCATGGCCTGTCCACCACCAAGTTTCGCATACGGCAGCGATGTTGTGCTCGTAGATGTGGGGGTATGCTGGGTCTTCCATGTTCCGCGTAACGTGCGTGTGTCCGCTTAGCACGTGCACGTTGCTGAAGCCGGTGAGGCAGTTCCAAAACTCTGCGGTGAAGCCTGCCTTGGTTACCACCCATGTTGAGCTGAGGCTGCTCGAGGGGATGTGGAACGATATGAAAAGCGGAGCGCTCTTGTCCTCCACAGCCGCCAAGTCTTGGCGCAACCATTCGAGCTGCATGGCGGTGAAGCCGGAGTTGTAGGTGCGGTCGCCGTTGACGGTGGTGGTGGCGTTGTTGTTCACAAAGATAACATCGTCCAGGAATAGGTAGTGCACCTTGCCGATGTTGTGCGAGTAGTAGGTGGGGCCAAGGGCTTTCTTGTACTTTATTTCGGAGACGTAGTCGTTGCTCGTTGAGCCCCAGGCGGGCGGCGTGGCTAAGCGGGGGTCGTTGTCGTGGTTGCCGGGGACGTGGAACGCCAGGGTGGGGTAGCCGTTGGCAATCATATTCTGCTTGTAGGATGCGATGTCAAAGCTTTTGCTATACCAGTAGTTATCCCAGCTCATATCGCCCAGCACAATGGTGTAAATCTTTTTGCCGGCGTTGGCCGCCACAAAGCCATGTACGTTGGTGTGGAACTGTCCAAACTGCACCATATCGCCGTTGTCGTTGCGGTTGCCCACGTGCAGGTCGGCCATCACCATCAGGGTGTGCTCGTCGTTGTTCACCTTGACCAGCTCAAAGTCGTGCCGCTCGCATACATCAGGCGTTGCCGTGAGCGTTGCCCAGAACTTCGGCGCAACCCTATCGGTTACCGTCTCCGACAGCGGCTCGTAGCCCGAAGGCAGCGTAAGGAAGACGTAGCCGTGGTACTTTCCCGAGGGCAGGTAGTAGCGCCCCTGCGCGTCGGTAACGGTGGTGCTCACGCCGTCGCTCACCCTCACGCCGGCCAGCAATCCGACGGTTTTACAGTACACCACGCCCTTCACGGTGGCGCCCTGCTGGTCGGGAAGGTCGGGCATAACTACGGTGGACAGGTTGACAATGTAGACACTCTGGATGTAGCCGTTCACCTTCACTTCGTGGTCAACGCCGCCCCGCCGCAGCAGCAGCTCGTAGAGGTTGCTGCGCAGCAGCTCGGGCACCACAAAGGCTGCGCCCTGGCCGGTGATGTTGACCAGCGGCAGCAGAAGGTAGTCGGTGGCGCTTTGCACCACCAGCGTGTCGCCTGCCGCAAAGCCTTGACCACTCATCGCAACCGTATCGTCGAGCCTCACCCAAACGGTGTCGGCCATGTCGAAGTACTCCACAATGGGCTTGTCTATCACGGTAATGTTTAGCTTTATCGCCGTGTCGTTGGCGCCAAGGTTATAGGTTTGCCCGCCGCGGCTAAGCGACAGGGTGTAGATGGCCGACTTCATCTCCTGCGGCACGACAAACGAGGCGCCCTCGGCGGTGAGCGTTAGCGCCACCGTCAGCTCCTTGCCCGAGGCCGCGAACACTAAGATGTCGCCCTCGGCAAAGCCGCTGCCCGCAAGGCCTACCACCTCTCCTACGTAGACGCGCAAGGATGAGGGTAGCTGAAGGTTCTTTATCAGCTCCTCGTCGGGAGTATCGGGCGTATTCGGAATTGGTTCCGAGCCGCAAGCCATTAGCCCTGCCATGCAGAGCGGCAAAATAAGGTATGTGAGTAGCCTGTTCATTGCTTTGAGTTTTATTTGTTATTCCAAGTTTTCTTTGAGCTGCGTTATGCGAATCATACCAATGCGGTTGGTGCCGGTGGTAGTGGTGTTGTAGTTCGAGTAGGTGGTGCGCTGGTCTTTGGTTACGCGCAGGCGGATGTACACCGTGGCTTTGCCCTTCATGGCATCGGGCAGGCGAAAGCTGTACTGCATGCCCGTTAGCGAAAGATCAACGTCGGGCGAGCCGTAGTACACCACGGGTATCCAGTCCTCCACCGGAGCGTTTTCGTTTTCTGACCACTCCACGCGGAACGGCCCAGGGCCGCCGCTGCTGCTGCTGGTGAGGAACGAAATGAAGAGGGGGCCGCCGCCCTCGGTGCCGCTGGTGCTGGTGGTGAGAATCCAGGCTTCGCCGCTGCCAAATTCGGGCATGATGGACGAGGGTTTTGCCCACCAGTACTGGGTGTTCACGTCCCAAAAGCCGCCGTCGCTGGTGAAGGGCACTACGGGTGTTCCGGCAGCTGTTTTGCCGTCGTCCACCACGTCGGAGGGCACCATGCGGGTGTTGCCGCTTACGAAGTAGATAACGTCGGCCGAGCTGTTGGGCTGCGCGTTTTGGTTGATGCGCCCCGAAAACTTTAGCGTCCCGCTGCCCACGGTGGCGGTAATGGACGGGATGGCGTTTTCGGTTGTCCAGGGGCCAATCTGCATGATGTCGCGCGACAGGGCCGCCTCGCGCTCGTGCGCCACCTTGTTGTCGTCGTTGTTGCGCAGGCGCAGGGTGAAGGTTTCGCCGGCCTCGAGGTAAACCTCGTTAGGGTTAATGCCCGGAAACGAGGGGTAGGTGCCGGGGATAACCTTCACCTTCTTCATCACAATGCCGGTAATGTCGCCGCTGCCCCAGGGCATCAACATTTTGTGGCGGTCGAGGAAGCCGCTCGAGGTGGTGAGCTTCATCGTGTTTCCGTACCTGTCGCGCAGGATGTGGCCGTAGTTGAGCGGCGTTTCCGACCAGTACACGTTGCCCTGCTTGGTGCCGGGGGCGCTGCCGTCGAGGTAGAAGCCTTTGGGGTCGCCGTAGCGGTGCGCCTCGGCGTACTCAATGTCCACGTCAAGGTTGTTGCAGTAGGTGCCGCGGGGCAAGGCAAACTCCACGCCCTTGATGGTAACCAGCCTGTTTTCGTACTGCGACAGCGTAGCCTTGTCTATCCGGTCAATCTCGGCTGGGGTAATGCCCGCCGAAGGCTCGTGCCGGCGAACAAACGAGGTGGGCATCGGGTACACCTTTATCAGCCCCGTTGGGCGATGGTAGCCACCCTCTAGGTGCACCTGATAGGGCTGGACTTCCCTCACAAACTTGGCGTTGTACATGTGTATGGTTACCTTTTCGTTGAGGGGAAAGGTGTTGTTCTCCGCGTCAATAAACTCAAACACGATACCCTTCCCGCTCTCGTCCTCCACAACCATTTGCCCGCGGGTGAGCGCCCGCCGGGAGTAGTCGCTGGTAACGTAGCCTTCGATGTAGCAGTTTTCGACAATGGTGCCCTCGCCGTTTTGCTCGGCGGGCAGCATGGTTAGCAGCTCGGCAATGCTCAGCTTGCGGGCATCGTCGAAGTCGTTGTCGACGGTAAACTGGTCGATGCGGAAGTTGACCGTGGCGCTCTCCTCCACGCGCTGGGTGCCGTCGGCATTGGTGAGGGTGATTTTCACGGTGCCGGAGCGGTTGCCGTTGCCTCCGTTTTCGTCCATGAGCAGCGTCAGGGTGCTATCGCTGCTTTCGTCCTCCACCATGTGAATCCAATCTCTGTTGGGTTCGGCCACCCACTTGCCGTTGCCGGTAATGCCCACCCTCACCTTGCCGCCCTCGTAGGGTAGCGAAATGGACGAGTAGCTCAGGTTGATGGCAGGACTGCTGGGGAGCTGCTTGATGCGGATGGAGGCGCGAACAACCCCCTTGCTGTCGACCACGTTGAGCGCGTAGTTGAGGGTGTCGTAGTAGGGGTTGGCCAAGATGTCAATCCCGAAGCGCCCGCTGTTGACGCCGTTTGTGGGGAAAAAGCGGATGTTACTTTCGTAGCCCGCATCGGCGGCCAAGTGCCATGCACCCATGTTGGTGAGGATGGTGTAGTTGCGCGGCGCAAGAATGGTGTCTTTCCCGCTTGCGGTAAGCGGGATTTTGACAACCGATATGCCGTTCTGCCCCGTTATCGCACGCTGCGGCATGAGCAGCACAAAGGTGTTGAGGTCGATAATGCTGTCCCGCCTTGGGTTGAGCAGCTCTATCCCAACGGACACATCGGGGTTGTCCATATACTCATCCTCCTCTTTACAGGCACTGCAAGCAATAGCAGGCAGCATTGCCCATAGCGCTAATTTAATCCAATTGTAAGCCATAATTTACTATTCATTATTCGTTATTCACTATTCACTATTCACTATTCGTTATTCACTATTCACTATTCACTATTCACTATTCACTATTCACTATTCACTATTCACTAACCTTGTCTTATTCTGTTCTGTCTCTGTACAGACGCGGTGCGCCACGTCTCTACCTTTACCGTGTCTAAAATAAAGGAACGTTTATTTTAGACA
>JAITMY010000006.1 GCA_031290755.1 Prevotellaceae bacterium | reverse complement strand
ATCCACACGGTAGGCGCGGCGGCGTACTTCGTTGATGTCCGCCGCCGCCTTGCTGAGGTCTCCGCCGCTGCGCTCTATCTCGGCTTCGGCTCGCGTGAGCAGCACCTCGGCGTAGCGCAGGATGGGCGCTTGCAGCTCTTTCACCTTGGAGCTGGCGAGCGGCGCGTCCAAGTCAATGTTCTTGGCGTAGCGCGGCATATCGAACACGAAGAGCTCGTTGGTTTCGGGGTTGATTGCCTGCGAGAGGAAGGTTGACTCCTTGCGCTGGTCGCGGCTGTCGAAGCGGTCGTAGTAGGTGCGGTCGGATAGCACCACGTGCGGCGTTTGCTGGCTAAAGCCGCTTGAGAAGGCGCAGTGCGTAAGGTGGTTGCCGCCGTCGCCAAAGCTCTCCTGCGAAACCACGTAGTTGGCGGCAAAGAGGGACTCCTTGCCGTAGCGGTTGGTTTTCTCCCAGTTGGCGTGGAACTTCTCCTCCAGCGAGTAGCCCGTAACCTTACCGGCATACTCAATGGCTTTGGCATACTTGCCGTCCACGTCGGTAGCGCCCTCGGTTTGCGCCCACACCAGATAGACCTTGGCAAGCAAGCCGTAGGCGGAGCCTTGCGTAACCCGCCCCTTGTCGCTTGCGTTGTACGCCGTGCCGTCGGGGTAGTCCTCGAGGTCGGCGGCGGCATTCTCCAAGTCCTTCACCACGGCGGCATAGACAGTGTGCACACCTTCGCGCTCCACGTTCACCCCTGCGTTGATGCCCGACTGGTTGACCAGCGGCACCTCGCCAAATATCTGCACGAGGATGGAGTAGTAGTAGGCGCGCAGGAACTCTGCCTCGCCGCGCACGCGCTTGCGTATCGCGTCCGACACCGGCGTGGCGGGGTTGTTGAGCTTGTCGATGAGGGCGGTGGCGTTGGCAATGCCGTAGTAGTGGTCGCCCCATATCCAGTAGATATGCTGGTTGGGCCCGGGGTTGAACTGCAAGGCGGATAGCTCCGCGCCGGAGCCATCGGGCATTGATTGCCCGTTTTGCGTTTCGTCGGAGCCAAGCCCAACGCACCACGCCACCACCACGCTTTCGGACTCCACAAGCCCTGCATACACGCCGTTGACGGCAAGGACAGCGTCTTGGTCGGAACCGAAGAACAGCTCGCTGTCAAGGCTGCCAATGGGGTCGAGGTCTAAGTCGTTGCAAGAAGCAAAGACAAGCGCAGCGACCAATACTAATGCTGAATGTATAATCTTTTTCATAGGATATAATTGTTTATAGGGTTATTGATAGTTTACTGATTAGAATGAAATGCTTAGCCCTGCAATGAAAGTCTTTGCCGTAGGGTACGCGCCGAGGTCAATGCCTTGCAGCAGCCCGTTGGTTTCGTCGCCGCCGTTGCGCGAGGCTTCGGGGTCGTAGCCCGTGTAGCCGGTAAGGGTGAGCAGGTTTTGCGCCGACGCAAACACGCGGATGCTTGTGTGCGGAATTAACCTTGCGGGCAGCGTGTAGCCAATGGTGATGTCCTTGAGGCGCAGGTACGAGGCATCCTCAATGTAGCGGCTGTCCAGAGTTACGTAGGGCGTGGCAATGGCGCGGGGCACGTCGGTGTTTGGGTTGGTTGGCGTCCAGCGATTGGCAAGCACGGCAGCGCCGTTGAGGCTAAGCGAGGGCGTTTCCAGCTGGTGCCGCAGCGCATTGTAAAGGTAGTTGCCCTGACTGCCTTGGAACGAGAGCGAAAGGTCGAAGCCCTTGTAGGCAGCCCGTGTAGCAAAGCCATACGTGAACTTGGGTTGCACGCTGCCCAGCGCCACCCTGTCGTCATCGTCAATCACGTTGGGGTCGCCGCCTATGTTCACAAACTTGGGGTCGCCTGCCTGCACTGTTGTTGTCCACGTGGGCGCAGGGGTGGAGCTTTCCTTCCCCGATTGCACCACGCCGTCATACTTGTAGCCGTAGAAGGTGCCCAGCGCTTCGCCCTCCTTCACAAGGATGGAGCTTGCCGAGGCGCCCGTAGCCACAAACGACTCCACGCCGAGCTTCTCTATGCGGTTGACGTTGGTGGCAATGTTAGCCAGCACGTCCCATTGCAGCCGTTTGGTGTCGATGATGTGCGCGTTGACGCTAAACTCCAAGCCCTTGTTGCTAAGGTCGCCGATGTTGATGGTCTTGGTGCGCATTCCGCTGGTGCGCTCCACCGGCAGGTTCACCAGCAGGTCGGTGGTGCTCTTGTAGTAGGCGTCTATAACGAAGCTCAGGCGCTCGTTCCACAAGCCGGCGTCTATGCCCACGTTGTACTGCGTGGTGGTCTCCCACCTCAGCTCGCCGTTGCCAAAGTTGGTGCCCGTGTATCCGGTTACAATCTGCCCGCCAAACGAGTAGTTGCGGGGCGTGTAGAGGCGTGCATAGAGGTAGTCGCCTATCTCCTGATTGCCCACCTGTCCGGCGCTGGCGCGCACCTTGAGGGCGTTAAAGACCTTGGCGTCAAAGAACGGCTCTCCGTCTACGTTCCACGACACGCCCACTGAGGGGAAATAGCCCCAGTGATGCCCTTCGGGGAAGCGCGAGGAACCGTCGGCACGGAAGGTGGCGGTGAGGTTGTAGCGTCCCAGCAGGGAATAGTTGACCCTGCCGAAAGCCGAGTTGAGGTTGGATATTGCGCCGCCGGAAATGGAGCCTGACCTCACGTCGCCGCTCTGCAAGCTGTGGTAGGTGAGCGCCTCGTTGTTGAAGCCGCTGGCGGCTACCGTAGAGTACTCCACCTCGGTGTGCTCGGTGGTGTAGCCTGCCAGCAGCTCCAGCGAGTGCTTTTCGGCAAACACCTCCTGATAGTTGAGCGTAAACTCCAGCAAGCTCGACAGGTAGTCCTTGCTGCCCACAGCCGCATAGCCGTTCACCGCCAAGCCCTTGGCAGAGGTGGAAGGCGCGTAGAAGTTCTGCGTGGTGTGGTTCACGTTGGCGCCCGCATTCACCTTTGCCGTCAGCTGCGGCAGGATGGTGTACTTGGCATACGCATTGCCCAGCGCCGATATGTTCCTTGTTTCCACCGTTGACTTGAACAAGTCCGACACCGGATTTGCCGAGTGGTCGCCTATGCGGTAGTCGCTGGCGTCAAAGGGATTGTAGTAGTTGTAGCCGTCGTCCCTCGACTTGTCAAAGACAGGCACTAAGGAAGGGATGCGAAGCGCATAGTCAAACGTGCTGTTCCCATCCTGATTGGTAAGCCCGCTTTGCACGGTGCGGCCAAGGGTGAGGTTGGTGCCCACGTTCAGCTTCTTGAACACATCCTTGTCGAGGTTCACGCGGGCAATGTAGCGGGTAAGCCCCGTGTTGCCCACAATTCCCTTCTCGTTGCTATAGTTGCCCGACATCAGGTAGCGGTAGTCCTCGCCGCCGCCGTTGACCGAAATCTGGTGGGTTTGCGTGGCGCCTGTTTGCAGCACCGCATCCTGCCAGTCGGCGCTTTGACCGCGCGGTAGCAGCTTGCTCACATCGTAAGGTTGTGAAGAACCGTAAGGGTCGGCGCCGTTGTGCAGCTCGGAGTAAAGCCCTGCCCATTCGTTAGCATCCAGCAAGTCCAGCGTTCTGTTGATTTGCTTGATACCGAACGAGCCTTGGTAGTTGACGCTGTGTCCGCTCTTGCGACCCTTTTTGGTGGTGATAATAATCACGCCGTTTGCGCCGCGCGAGCCGTAGATGGCAGTTGCCGACACGTCCTTGAGCACGTCAATGCTCTCAATATCGGCAGAGTTGATGCTGGTGAGGGGGTTTAGCCCGCCATCCACCGTGCCCGACGAAGCGCCGCTGCCGCCCACGCCGCTGGTGGTGCCGCCCACGCCGGTGCGCGTGATGCTGTTGTCGTTGTAGAGCACGTAGCCGTCCACCACATACAGCGGCTCGTTGCCGCCTGCAATGGAGTTGCTGCCGCGAATGCGAATGGTGGACGTGGCGCCCGGCGCACCCGAACTCTGGGTTACGCTCAGCCCTGCCACTGCGCCGCCCAGCGCCTTGTCGAACGACACCGTTTGCTGCGCCAGCGATATTTGCGACACTGTTGCCACCGAGCCTGTCAGCTCGCGCCGTGCCTGCGTGCCGTAGCCCACCACCACCACCGCGTTGAGGTAGTTGAAGTCTTCGCGCAGGGAGATGGTGATGGGTTCCGTATATTCGTACACGTCTATCTCCTGCGTTTTGTAGCCCACAAAGGCAACGGAAATCGCCGCAGGCAACGACGGAGCGTTGACCACAAACTTGCCGTTGGCGTCGCTGGCCACGCCGCTGCTCCCAATCCTAACCACCGCGCCCACAATAGGCTTCTGTGTCTTTTCGTCCACCACCACGCCTTCTATTCGCTGGGCAAAAGCCGACGAAGCTGAAAGCAACACAGCCAAAGCTGCCACCACCACCTTGCGCGGACGATGCACCGACAGGGCTGTTTGGATAATCTCTAATACCTTTTTCATAGTTTTACTTGTTATTTTCATTGTTCATTATTCCTTCTTCAAATGGTACGCCATCAGCTCCTGCCTCTCCGTCTTCTCATCCAGCCTAAGCAGACCAAACTGGTGGTTGTACGCCTGCCCCTCCGAGAGCACCCACGCCAAAAACTGCTGAACTTTGGGCGTTAGCTTGTTGTTGGAAGAGGTAAACGCAAACTCCTCTATCGGGATAATGTCAATTGTCTTACTTTCCAGCAGGGCAATGGTTTTGTCTAAGTTGGCTTCCGACAGAATATCGCTGTATTCCCTTTTCAAGTCCAAGGGCAGTAGGGCGATGTCGCTTTTCAACTGGCGCGAATTGATGTCATACAGGTAATTCAGGTAGTTGAAGCTCACGCCTGTCTTATCCTTTTGCACGGCGTTGATAAGGTAGATTTCATCACCCGCAATCTTCTTGCCCCTCAAGCCCGACAAGGGATTGCCAAAGTGGCCGGCAAAGATAGAGGCGATAGAAGCCGGACTGTTTCCCGAATACACTGTGGCGTGGTATTTGTCCTTATCCTCCGGGTCGTAATCGTCGTCAAAGGCGTCTTTCTCAAAGAACAGCTCCTTGAGCCGCCTTTCGTTCAGCTTCTTCTTTTGCAACTCGTCCAGCAGGGCGTTGTTTTTGCCTGCAAAGGGCAACACCACATACCGCCCCACGGCAAGCGAAAAGGGCTTTACAGGGACATCACCCTTCGCGAAGTCGGATATTACGAGGTTAATATCCACCTCATCCTGCTTCGCGTTTTTGTCCGCCACAACAAATTGGACACTCGGATTAGCGGCAGTGTATTCTGCAATCCATTTCTCCAACAGCGGCGCCGCAAACCTTGCGCTCTTGATGTGGATTACTTCCTTGCGGCTCGTTGCCGCCTGCGCCGCATGGTTAGCTTCCTGCGCCTGCGCTGCCTGCGACAACCCCAGCAGGGCAAACGTTTGTGCTACGTATAGCACGCTCTTTTTGATTTTGTTGTTCATAGTAAATGAGATTAAGTAAATAAAATTGTTTATACATAAAAAAGCCGGGCAACTTGTACTTCGCTGACCGGCTTAGGCTTTGTTCGTGGTAATAGTACGCATCAGCTTTGCCGGACATCGCAACAACAACACCCCATACACATCGTCGTTGTGGCGGCGGCGTGTACGCTGGCGTTAGCAATGGTATATGCGGCAAAAAGCTTCATTTGTTTTATTTGTTACTTGTTTACTTGTTCTTGTTTCCAATATCGTGCTGCAAAGATATAGCAGCAAAATGGGCTATGCAATACCGCAAACATGGTATTTTTTGGGAGGAGGAGGAGGAGGAGGAGGGGGGGCTAAGTAGTTGTCG
>JAITMY010000085.1 GCA_031290755.1 Prevotellaceae bacterium | reverse complement strand
GTAATACTTTTTTCAAAAGCACCAAACAAACACCGCAGGCCCTCGCGAGCTTGCGGTGTCCTTTGTGGGCTTTGCCCCGCGCCCTACACAGAAAAAGCATTTGCAGGGCTGCAAATGCTCATTGTTTGCAAATATTCTACATTTGCAGCCTTTCTGCTTTACAAGCTACGGCAGCAGTACGCGGAAGCCGAAGGCGCCGCCGCGGTCGTCGGGGGGAAGGCTGCCGCGGTAAGCAACGCGGCAGCGAAGGCTGTCGGTAGTATAGCCACCGTCGCGGACAACGCGGTAAGATGCCTGCGGCCCCGATGTTGCGCCCGTAGGGTTGCTCGCTCCAGACGGATAGGTGCTACCGTACCTATCGCTGCACCACTCCCACACGTTGCCGCTCATGTCGTGAATGCCCAGCTCGTTGGCGAGCTTGGTGCCCACCACATGGCTTGTGTCTTTTGCATTGCCCTCATACCACGCCACATCGCCTATAGCATTGCTGCCGCTGTAGGTGTAGCTGTGCGTCTGCTGTCCGCCTTGGGCGGCATACTCCCACTCCGCTTCCGTCGGCAGGCGGAAGCGTTTTTCTCCGCCTACCAGCTGGCTTAGCTTGTAGCAGAACCCATCCGTACGGTAGCTAACGCCGTTCAGGGTATAGCCTACGCTGCCGCTTGTCCCCACTATATCACTCCAGCTTACGTAGTAAACAGGGTGGCTTACTCCCTTACCACGAGTAGAGTCTGGGGCATAGCCTGCGCCACCCGGATAGGCAGCAGCCCTCATTGCAGAGTCTAAACAGGCAACAACCTTCGTTACAGAGTCTATAGCAACCTTCGTTACAGAATCTATAGCTGCGGGATTCGGATTGGCAGCCATTACGGAGTCTAAATAGGCAGTAACCCTCACTAAGTCTGTATAGGCAGCAGCAGCCATTACAGACTCCCACAAGCCCTGCGTTACCTCGTGCTTGCCGATAGCAAACGGAGTGAGCGTAACTGCGCTACCGTTGAGGGTGGTGGCTCCGCCCTCAACGCCAACCATATCGAACGACACGCCGTTGGCGGTATAGGTGCCGTCAACCGCGCCTATCTTTGCACCGCTCTCGTCCTCTCTGGCGGATTCATCTTTACTGCACGCGGTAAGCGCTACCGCTGCAAACAGGCTCATCAGAGCCGCTACTTTCAACATTGTTTTTTTCATTTTTTTTATAAATTAAATTGGTTTATTCATGATTTATAGTGCAAAGTTGGCCTCGTCGAACCCCGTTGAGCGCAACAATACCCCCGCCGCAAAAAATATTTGCAGCGGGGGTATTGTTTTTTGAAGATTTTTTGTTATACTACGCCAGGCGCGATGTGTGTGTGTGTGTGTGTGTGTACAAACATTGGGTTTCCGAGGGTACCCTCTGGAAACTCAATGTGGATGCGGCATATAGGAGGCTCTTATTCATAACCCTTATCAGTACTCGGTTTTAGACGTTCTCAAAAATAATGTTTTATACTACATACATACTTGCTGTTAGCAATTTTCGAAATTGCAGTACAAGGATATGAAATAATTTCGATGTTGGTATTGTTTGAACTGGAAATTAATAAAACTTAACGCATTAAAGTTGCCGCAAGCTTTCGCCGCCAAGCAAAACCAGCCCGCCTACAGGGTAGGCGGGCTGGCAGGTTGCGCGGCGAGTCCCTACAGCGGGTACTCGTCGAAGGAGTAGAGCACGGTGGAGAGGTAGCGCTCGCCGGTGTCGGGCAGGATGGCCACGATGGTTTTGCCCTTGTTTTCGGGCAGGGCGGCCAGCTGGGTGGCGGCAAAGGTGGCCGCGCCCGAGGAGATGCCCACCAGCAGCCCCTCCACCTTGGCCAGCTCGCGGCTGGCGCGGATGGCGTCGTCGTTGGAGACCTTAATGATCTGGTCAACCACGGCGCGGTCGAAGTTCTTCGGCACAAAGCCTGCCCCGATGCCCTGTATCTTGTGCGGGCCGGGGGCGCCCCCCGACAGCACGGGCGAGGACTCAGGCTCTACGGCCACCACCTGCACCTTGCTGTTGAGCTCCTTGAGCCGCTTGCCGGCGCCGCTCACCGTGCCGCCGGTGCCCACGCCGGAGACAAAGATGTCCACCTTGCCGTCGGTGTCCCGCCATATCTCCTCCGCCGTTGTCTTTGCGTGCACGGCGGGGTTCGCAGCGTTGTTGAACTGCTGTAGGATGATGGCGTTGGGCGTTTCGTTGAGCAGCGCCTCGGCCTTGGCGATGGCGCCCTTCATACCCTCGGCGCCGGGGGTGAGCACGAGGGTTGCGCCCAGCGCCTTGAGCAGGTTCCGACGCTCAAGGCTCATGGTCTCCGGCATGGTGAGCACCAGCCTGTAGCCCTTGGAGGCCGCCACGAAGGCCAGCCCGATGCCCGTGTTGCCGCTCGTAGGCTCAATGATGGTGGAGCTGGCGTTGAGCAGCCCCTGCGCCTCGGCGTCCTCCACCATCGCCAGGGCGATGCGGTCTTTCACGCTGCCCAGCGGGTTGAAGTACTCCAGCTTACCTACTACCTGCGCCCCAAGCGCGTGCTGCCGCTCGTAGGCGGCCAATCTGAGCAGGGGGGTGTTGCCCACCAGCTCTGTCAACTTTGTTGCAATTTTTGCCATAATCTAAAAGGGTTTAAAATGTTTAATGCGGCAAAGATAAGGCGGTGGCCGCTACCGCGCAATAGCATGTTCATGGTATTTTTCAGGCCGCCTTCAGGCTCAGGTCAAGGCTTCGTATCTGGTGGGTGAGCGCCCCCACGGAGATGTAGTCAACGCCGCACTCGGCGTACTGCCGTAGGGTTTCGAGCGTGATGCCGCCGGACGACTCCACCTCGTAGCGCCCGCCGATGAGGGCGACGGCGGCCCGCGTGTCGGCCAGCGAAAAGTTGTCGAGCATGATGCGCTGCACGCCGCCCTCGGCCAGCACCGCGCCCACGTCGGCCAGCGAGCGCACCTCCACCTCTACCGGCAGGCGGCGCCCCGTGCTCGCAAGGTAGCGCTGCGCGCTGCGGATGGCCGGCGCCACGCCGCCCGCAAAGTCCTCGTGGTTGTCCTTTATCAGCAGCATGTCGTACAGCCCCATGCGGTGGTTGCCACCGCCGCCCAGCGCCACGGCCTGCTTTTCGAGCAGGCGCATCCCCGGCGTTGTTTTGCGCGTGTCAATCACCTTTGCCTTCAGGCCGCGGAGCTGCGCGGCGTAGGCGGCGGTTTGCGTGGCCACGCCGCTGAGCCGCTGCATGAAGTTGAGCACCAGGCGCTCGGCTTGCAGCATGGAGAGCACGCTGCCCGCGGCGTAAAACGCCACGTCGCCCGCCGCCACCTGCGCCCCGTCGGCCATGAGCTGCTCCACGGCGATGCTGCCGTCCAGCTGCGCGAAGATGCGGCGGGCTACGGCGATGCCCGCAATCAC
>JAITMY010000049.1 GCA_031290755.1 Prevotellaceae bacterium | reverse complement strand
GTACACCTTTTCGACGCTGCGCCGCCCGATGCCGAGCTGCCCCATGAGCAGCTCCACCCCTGTGGCGATGGCGGCCTTGGCAAGCTGCAGCTCGCGCACGTCGCGCTGGCTGAGGCTTACGCCTTCGGTGAGGGGGAGCGCCGGCAGCTCGCCGCGCAGCGCTCCCGTAGGCTCGATGTCCCCTGAGGCCGACAGCAGCGCCAGGGCGTCTATCAGCCCGCTGCCGCAGATGCCGCGCGGGGGCACGCCGCCCAGCACGTGCGCCTGTAGCCCCTGCGCGGGCGGCGGGCGCGGGAGCGAGGCGCAGGCGCCGGTGGCGGCGCACATGCCGCACGAGATGGCGCTGCCCTCGAAGGCCGGGCCGGCGGCGGTGGAGGCGCAGAGCAGCCCGTGCCGGTTGCCCACCACGATTTCGCCGTTGGTGCCGAGGTCTATGAGCACGCTGTAGGCCTCCTTTTCGTGCATACGCGCGGCGATGATGCCCGCCAGCACGTCGCTGCCCACGAAGCCGCCGAGGCAGGGGGCGAAGGCCACGCGCACCTCCGGCGGCAGCGCCCAGCCCAGCTGCCGGGGGGCGAGCTGCACCTCGTCAAGCTGCGGGGTCAGGAAGGGGAAGGCGGCCAGCGGCGCCACGTCGAGGCCGCAAAAGAGGTGGTGCATGGCGGTGTTGCCCACCACGACTACCCGCTTGGGGGTGGCCTGTGCGCTGGCCACCAGCCGCTGCACCTGCTCGCCCACGGCGCGGCGCGTGAGCGAGGTGAGCAGGGCTGCGCTGCTGCCGTCGCCCTGCGCAAAGGCGATGCGCGACATGATGTCTGCCCCGTAGTCCGCCTGCGGGTTGGCGCCCTGCTGCACGGCCACGATGCTGCCCCGGCGCAGGTCTATCAGCTGCGAAACGATGGTGGTCGAGCCTAAGTCCACCGCAACGCCGTGGCCGTCCTGCGGCGTGAAGGCGAAGCTCGTGCTGTCGGTCAGGATGAAGCGCTCCCACTGCCCCACCTCAAGCGCCATGTCGCCCTCCACCGTGCTCATGCAGGCCAGCCGCCACGCGCCGCTCAGGTTGCGCTTGCGCAGGGACTGCGCGTGCTCTGCCGACAGGGTGAGGGCGCCGCTCAGCAGGCGCACCTTGCAGGCGGTGCACAGGCCGATGCCTCCGCAGGGGAACTCCACGCCGTAGCCGTGCAGCACGTCCTTGAGCGGGGCGCCGACGTTGGCCGTGAGCGTAAGGCCGGCGGGCTGTAGCTGTATGGTGGCTTGTTCCGGCACGGGCGTGGGGGGGTGGGGCGTTAGTCGAGGTGAAAAACTTCCTCCATGTCTGCCCACCACTCGCCCTGCTTGCGCGTGTCGAGCGGCTGCTGGCAAGGCTCGCACACGGCCCACCAGCGCTGGGTTTCGGGGTCGGCGGCCATTTTGGCCATGTCGGCGGCGTAGTCGCTGCCCACGTACTCGTAGTAGCTGAACAAAAAGCCGTCCTTGTAGTAGATGCTGTAGCTGCGCAGGTTGCACGCCTGAATCATCTTCAGCACGGCGGGCCACACGGCGGCGTGCAGCTGCTTGTACTCCTCCAGCTTTTCGGGGCGTACCCTGATAAGGCTTCCGTAACGTTTCATATATGTAAGGTGTTGATTTTAGGATGTTGCGCTATGTGGGTGTACCTCGTCGAACAGCGCCTCCACGTTTGCCGGCGGGATGTCGGGCAGGATGGCCTCGTGGCTTGGCGAAATCACCAGCCCGGTGGGGAACAGCGCCTTCAGCTCGCGCACCTTTTGGCGCACCTGAGCAGGGGTGCCCTCCACCAGCAGGTACTGCGCGTCCACGCCGCCGCAGAATGAGGCGGTGGCGGCGAAGTCGGCCTTCAGGCGCTGCGGCTCCATCTTGGTGGCCAGCGCCTGTATGGGGTGCACCACGTCGGCGCCCAGCGCGATGAGGTCGGGGATGATGTCGTGAATGGCGCCGCACGAGTGGTACACCACCTTGAGGCCGTAGCGCTTGGCCTGCGCAATAATCCGGCGGCTGCCCTCCCCCACGTGCCTGCGCAGCAGCTCGGGCGACACCATCAGGCCGGCTTGGCTGCCAAAGTCGTTGCCGAAGAGCACGGCGTGGAGCTTCCCCTTGGTGGCCTCGAAGAAGATTTCGTTGGCGCGGAGGTAGAACTCCGTAATGCGGTCGATGACGGCCTGAAACATCGCCGGCTCCGTGAGCATCTTCATCAGGGCGCTCTCCATGCCGAAGGCGGCGCAGGCGTCCTGAAAGTGCGCCGACCACAGCACCCCCATCACGGCGTAGCCCCGCGCGGGCACCTCGTCCACCACCTTGCGGCACAGCGCGGGGTCGATGTACTTGGCGGGGTCGGGCCAGGCGAACTTGTCCACGTCCGCCGGGTCCGAAAAGTCCTCGAAGAAGCCCGGGGCGGTGAGCGTTCGCTCGCTGCGCCTGTCTTTGGCGAAGTCGAAGGCTGCGTAGATGGCGTCGGAGGTGGGCGAGTGGTAGGGCAGCTCTACGGGGAACACGTCGTCGTTCACCTTTTCCTTGAGCGCCTGCGGGGAGCTCACGCCGAAGTGGGCGTAGAGCGCCGGCAGCGCGTCGGGGTGGGGCAGCCCCAGCCATGAGGCGGGGTAGTCCACCGTGCGGCGCTCCACGGTGGCCAAAAAGCGTTCGAGGTGGGTCATAGTATGCGGGAGATTAGTAGGTAGAACAGGGCGGCGAGCACGCCGCTAACGGGTATGGTGAGCACCCAGGCCCACACGAGGCTCACGGTAACGCCCCAGCGCACGGCGGACAGGCGCTTCACGGCGCCCACGCCCACAATGGCGCCGGTGATGGTGTGGGTGGTGCTTACGGGTATCTTGAGCGCCTCGGTGAGGAACAGCGTTATCGCGCCGCCCAGCTCGGCCACAACGCCCTCAAGGGGCGTTACCTTGGTGATGCGCGACCCCATTGTTTTGATGATGCGCCACCCTCCGGACAGGGTGCCCAGCGCAATCATCGTGAAGCAGGCCAGCGGCACCCAAATGGGGATGGCCGTGATGTCCGCAATGCCCACCTCCAGCCCCTGCTGGTGCGCCGCGAAGAGGGCGGCGGCGATGATGCCCATCACCTTCTGCGAGTCGTTTAGCCCGTGCCCCACGCTGAACAGCCCCGACGACAGCAGCTGTAGGCGCTTGAACCACCGGTTGGCGCGGTGGGGGTTGGCGCGGCGGCAAATGCGGAATACGCACGTGGTGAGCGCAACGGACATGACCATGCCGATGAGCGGCGCAAGTATAATAAAGGAGGCTATCTTGATGACAATGCCGAGGTGCACCGCCCCGAAGCTCATGGTGCTCATGATGGCCGCCCCCGCAAAGCCCCCGATGAGCGTGTGCGACGACGAGGAGGGGATGCCGAACCACCACGTCAGCAGGTTCCACGTTACAGAGGCCAGCAGGCCGGCCAGAATTACCGGCAGCGTGATGTACTGCTCCAGCACTGTTTTCGACACCGTGTTGGCAATGCCAAACTCTCCGATGATGTACCGCGCAATGAAAAAGGCGACGAAGTTGAACATCGCTGCCCACAGCACCGCCCAGAAGGGCGTCAGCACCTTCGTGGACACAATGGTGGCAATGGAGTTGGCAGCATCGTGAAAGCCGTTGATGTAGTCAAAGAGGAGGGCGAATGCGATGACGGTAACCAGTAAAGCCATAACCTGCGGGGTGTTTTTCGCTTATGCGTATTTTACAACAATAACCTTAATCAGCTTGCCCACGCTATCGGCGTTGTCGGTGGCGCGCTCAATTTCCTGCACTACCTCTTTGATGCGGATGAGGTCGATAGCGTTCGTTTCCTTCGCGAAGATGTCGATAAGGATATGCTCGTACAGGTCGTCCGCCTGATTTTCCAGCGCGTGCAGCTGCTTGCAGATGCGCTTCACCACGGTGGGGTTCTTCTTCATTGCGTTGAGCTCGCCCACCAGCCCGAGCAGCAGCTCGCAGCACTGCTGTAGGACTTCCGCCAGCGCCACCGTCTGGGGCGGCAGCACGCTCGGCTGGTACATCACAATGCGCTTGGCCGCGCTGTTCATGCTGTCCAGCACGTTGTCCAGCTGCTCGCCCAGCGCGTTGATGTCCTCGCGGTCAAACGGCGTGATGAACGTGTTGTTCAACTCGTCAAAGAGGTGCCCCACGATGGCGTCGCCCTTGGTCTCAAGCGCCTTGATCTGCCGGTAGAGCTCCTTGCGCTGCTCCTTGTCCTCGGTTTGAACAAGCGACAGCATCAGCCCCGAGCAGACGAAGATGTTGTCGGACATGCTGCGCAGAATAGGGTAGAACTTGCTCTCCTTCGGCACCAGCTTGCTGAAAAATGTGTTTGACTTCATGTTGTAATCCGTTTTTGTACGGGGCAAAGGTAAACTAATATTTTTCAGATGAAAATAATTGTTCGTAAGTTTTAGCAAAAAGTGCCGAGGAGGGGGATAGTAAAGGCTCCGGCGACCAGCAAATAGCATTTTCTTTGCTCCCGGAGGCTTCGGCGACCAGCAAATAGCATTTTCTTTTCTCCCGGAAGCTCCGGGAGCAAAACAACTAGCATTAGAGCGATAACAATTCCCCCCAGCGCTTGAATTTGTCACTTATTTGATTACCTTT
>JAITMY010000032.1 GCA_031290755.1 Prevotellaceae bacterium | reverse complement strand
AAAGTATATGCGGGGTGGAAAGATTTTGTCAATATCATAGGCATCGCGGTGTACACGGTGAGTTTCGATACTCAGGGCGGTAGCGCTGTGAGTGCGCAATCTGCCGCTGCAGACGCCATCACCACAGCACCCGCCGCTCCCACTCGCACGGGCTACACTTTTGGTGGCTGGTACAAGGAGCCGTCTTGCGTCAACGCTTGGAACTTTGCCACCGAACCGGTAACAGACGACATCACCCTTTATGCCAAATGGACGCCAACCGTTAGTTTTATTGCGGTTACGGGCGTATCGGTTAGTCCCAAGACCTTATCGCTTGCGTTCGATGCCACGCAGGTACTCACAGTAAAGTTTACACCCACCAAGCCCTCCAACACAACGGTAACGTGGAGCAGTAGCGATATCACAATTGCAACGGTGGACAACAAGGGCAAGGTTACAGCCAATAGCGACAGCATCGCCGGCAAAACCACCATTACGGTAACCACGCAAGACGGCAACAAAACCGCCACCTGCACGGTAACCGTGAGCGAAACCGGCGCTACCGCCGTAGAGACGCGGCATGCCGCGTCTCTACAAATCTACCCCAACCCCACCACCGGCCTTGTTTACGTTGACAACCCCAACGGTGCGGAGGCAGCGGTTTACACGCTCAGCGGCGCCCTCGTGCTGCGCAGCAAGGCAGCGGTAATAGACCTGAGCCGGCATGTGGCAGGCGTGTACATCATCAAGGTAGGGAATAAGGTGGCGAAGGTGGTGAAGGAGTAGCCGCGCAGGAGTGCATCCAGTTTCCAATAGCTACGGCGAGAAGCGGCATTATGAAATGCCGCTTTTTTTGTGGGATAGTTCATTTTGTAATGCCGCTCGCTTTTTGTAAATGTAAAAAAAATCATTACTTTTGCACCTTAAATCTTTGAAAAGTGATAGATTACTATAAATTAGAGAAGTCATTAGGACATCTGACATTGCAGTACCGCAATTATTGTCTGGTGGACAAGCGGTCGGGATTAAATCCCTTGGATAAGGAAGCCATTACGGAATCTGTAATTCAACGCTTTGAAACGTGCTATGATTGTATGTGGAAGACGTTGAAACGCTACCTTACCGAGCATTTGGGGCTACCCGACCTCCCAAACAGCCCGAAGCCTATTTTTCAAATTGCTTTTGAAAATGGGCTGTTTGCAGATGTAATGCGCTGGAAAAGCTATGCCGACATCCGTTGCGCGACAACGCATGATTATTCCGAAAGCAAGGCGGCAGCTGCAATAAAAATTGTAAGTGCATTTATTACCGATGCGTTGGCGTTATACGACAAAATGAAAGAAGCAGAGCCAAAAATCAAATGAAACCGAATATCGACATATCCTATACTGATTATGAATTGCTGCTGTCGCTCCTTCAGCGTTATGCGGCAGATGCGACGGTCTGGGCGTTTGGCTCGCGCGTCAAGCGCACGTCGCGCCCACAGTCAGACCTTGATTTGGCGGTGAGCATCGCGCACAATCGCTATGCAGTGCTGGCCGACCTGCGCGAAGCGTTTGACGAAGCCAACCTGCCGTTCCGTGTAGATGTGATGGATTGGGACTCGCTGCCTGAAAATATGAAAGACAATATTTGTCAGGAACGGGTAGCAATATGGAATGTTGTGTAGCTTATGCCCATGCGATACATTTTTACCATACTACTGCTGCTTGCGCTTACGCTGCCCGCTTGGGCGGCGCCGCTGCTGTGGTACGACCGCCCGGCGGGGCGCTGGGAGGAGGCGCTGCCGCTGGGCAGCGGGCGGCTGGGCGCGATGGTGTTCGGCCAAACGGGGCACGAAGAAATTCAGCTGAACGAGGAAACGCTGTGGGCCGGCCAGCCCGGCAGCAACGCCAACCCCGCGGCGCGGGCCGCGCTGCCGCGCATCCGGCAGCTCATCTTCGAGGGCAAGCACCGCGAGGCGCAGGCGGCCTGCGACAGCTTCATCCAGTCGAAAACCAGCCACGGGATGCCCTACCAAGCGCTGGGCAGCCTGTGGCTCACGTTCGAGGGGCACGAGCAGGCCACCGGCTACCGCCGCGAGCTTGACCTGGGGGCGTCGGTGGCCGCGGTGCGCTACAGGGTGGGCGAGGTCGAGTTTCGGCGCGAGGTCATCACCTCGCTCCCCGCGCAGGTGCTGGCCGTCCGGCTCACGGCCTCGAAGCCCGCGCAGCTAACGTTCGCCGTGCAGCTCAGCTGCCCGCACACGTCGAGCATCGCTGCGGCAGGCGGCGGCGAGCTGCGGCTCGAAGGCGTGTCGGGCGACCACGAGGGGGTGGCCGGCGCGGTGAAGTTTTACACCATTGCGAAGGTTGTGGCCGAGGGCGGCAGCACCAGCGCCGGCGTGGGGTGCGTGGAGGTGAAGGGCGCCACGTCTGCTACCATTTTTGTGTCGGCGGCCACCAGCTTCAACCGCTACGACGACGCTGGCGGCGATGCCAAAGCTCGCGCCGAGCGCTACCTCAAGGCCGCGCTGCCAAAGCCTTTCGCCGCGCTGCGGGAGGCGCATACGGCGGCCTACCGGCGCTACTTCGACCGCGTGCAGCTTGACCTCGGGCGCACGCCGCAGGCGGATAAGCCCACCAACGTGCGCGTGGACGAGTACGCCTCGCACCGCGACCCGCAGCTGGTGGAGACCTACTTCCAGTTTGGCCGCTACCTGCTCATCAGCTGCTCGCAGCCCGGCGGCCAGCCCGCAAACTTGCAGGGCATTTGGAACTACCAGCTGAAGCCTTCGTGGGACAGCAAGTACACGACGAACATCAACGCCGAGATGAACTACTGGCCGGCGGAGGTGGCCGGCCTCGCCGAGCTGCACGAGCCGTTTATCCGCATGGTGCAGGAGCTGAGCGAGGCGGGGCAGGCTACGGCGGCGGCGATGTACGGTGCGCGGGGGTGGGTGCTGCACCACAACACGGACATCTGGCGCGCTACCGGCGCCATCGACCGCGCGGCCTCGGGCTGCTGGCCGGTGGGCGGCGCGTGGGTCTGCCAGCACCTGTGGGAGCGCTACCTCTACAGCGGCGACACGGCCTACCTCCGCCGCGTGTACCCCGCCATGCGCGGCGCCGCCCGCTTCTTCCTCGACTTCCTCACGCCCGAACCTGAGCACGGCTGGTGGGTGGTGGCGCCCTCGGTCTCGCCCGAAAATACGCCCAAAACGCTGCCCGTGAAGTCCGAGGTGTTTGCCGGCAACACGGTGGACAACCAGCTGGTGTTCGACCTCTTCGCGAGCACCGCGCAGGCCGCCGCCGCGCTGGGGGTGGACGGGGCGCTGGCCGACTCGCTGGCCGCGATGCGCTGCCGGCTGGCGCCGATGCAGGTAGGGCAGCACGGCCAGCTGCAAGAGTGGATGCACGACTGGGACGACCCGCGCGACGAGCACCGCCACGTGTCGCACCTCTGGGGGCTGTTCCCCGGACGGCAGATTTCGCCCTACCGCACCCCGCAGCTCTTCGAGGCCGCCAAGCAGTCGCTCGCTTACCGCGGCGACGTGTCCACCGGATGGAGCATGGGCTGGAAGGTCTGCCTCTGGGCGCGGCTGCTCGACGGCAACCACGCGGCCAAGCTCATCGCCGACCAGCTCTCGCCCGTGCGCCCCATTTCGCCCCGCAAGGAGAGCGGGGGCACGTACCCCAACCTCTTCGACGCGCACCCCCCCTTTCAGATAGACGGCAACTTTGGCTGCACCGCGGGCATCGCCGAGCTGCTGCTGCAAAGCCACGACGGCGCGGTGCACCTGCTGCCCGCCCTGCCCGACGTGTGGCCTGCGGGTGCGGTGCGGGGGCTACGCGCCCGCGGGGGCTTTGAGCTGGTGGCGCTGGAGTGGGCGCAGGGCAAGCTGGCAAAGGTGGCCATCAAGTCCACCTTGGGGGGCAACCTGCGGCTACGCGCCTACACCCCCCTGCGCCGCGCCGGTGGCGCCCCCCTGCCGTCGGCGCAGGGCGAAAACCCCAACCCGCTCTTCGCCCTGCAAGTGGTGGCGCCCTTCCTCGCCTCGCCCCGCGCGGAGCTGCGCATCCCCGCGCTGCGCCCCACGCTGGAGTACGACGTGCCCACCGTCGCCGGCAAGGTGTACGACTTCGTGGCGGTCGAGTAGGGGGGGGAGCGCCCTGACGCTAACGCAAAAGCGGGCGGCACCTGTGGTGGTGTCGCCCGCTTTTGCGTGGAGAAGCGCCGCTGCTACTCCATCGCCCTGGCGTCCTTTGTAGGAATTTGCTTGCCGTTGCTGTAGGCGATGATGAAGGCGCCATCCACGCCGCTGATGCGCAGGATGTCGGCGTAGCGCTTGGCATCGGCGTAGCGCTTGAAGATGCCAGACACGTACTTGTAGGGGAAGCTGGCCTCCGGGGTGTACACCAGCTCGATGGATTTCAGCTTGTACTTTTCGCGGAGGGCGCCGATGTCCACCGTGGTTTTGGAGGCGGACAGCTGCACGGTGTAGGCAAGCCCCTTTTGCAGCTTGCGGGGCAGCTTCGCTTTCGGCTCCGCCGGTGTTCCCAAGAAGAAGGGGAGCGTCGTTATGGGCACCGCGCTATCCATCGAGGCTTCCTCCTCTTCCTCGGTCACCGCCAGCTCCGCGGGGGGGAACTCCCTCACGGAGTAGGCCGCGCTGACATTGGCGTCGGCGCCGGCTACCAGAATTGGGCGAGCCTCCATGTCCACGCCCTGCGGCTCGCCCTTGCCCGTGTAGTAGATGAAACGCCCCGAGAGCGGCAGCTCGCCCGCGGTTGGCATGTCGGTGATGGTGGCGCGGTAGGCCACGCTGAAGGTCGAATCGTCGGGCAGCTCCTGCCACTGAAGGCGCAGGCGCCGGTCGGCGAAGGAGAACGCGGCGAAGTTGCTGTACTCCGGCAGCTCCTCCACCTCCACCCCTTCGGGGAAGTCCTGCTGAAACCTTGCCTTCCCTGCGATGGCCTGCTTGTCGATGATAAGCTCCACCACAAACGGCCTGCCCACGCTCACCTGCTTGGGTGCGTTGAACGTTACGGTTACCTTGTGGGGTTGCGCAGCCGCTGCCCAGCAAAGTCCGAGCGCTGCGATAAGGGCTAAAATCTTGCTCATACGAAAATAGTTTTAGGTCTATGCGAGCAGCAGGCTCGCGTAGCATTTACTTCCTCGCCTCCTCACTTGGAGGAGGCATCCTTCTTGCCCTTGCCCGAAAGCACGCTTTCAAAAATGTTCAGCTTGCCGCCTTTGCGCTGCCCGGCTTCCGCCTCCATCTTGAGCACCTGATACAGCTGGTCTTCCGACAAGAGGAGGCTGTAGAGCATCTTCGAGGGGAGCTTAAATATCTCCGCGTCGGTCATCGTGGGCAGCAGCGCCTTGGCCCGCAGCAGCACGAAGTCATCGCCGGTCAGCGGCCTGATTTTTTTGTAGGAGGCAGGGTGCCCCAGCGCCTTCACGGTGGTCGTTTTCCACCACAGGCCGCCGGTGGTGTTCACCACAAAGCTCGGCGCAACCAGAATGTCCGCCCCATCCTCAAGGAGGGCGTTGGCAACGGCTGTTTCCCTGACAGACTGCTCGGTCTTGCTCGAGAACCAGCCGGTGCGGCCTGTTGCTACGCCCTGTATTTTCGCCGGCTTCACGTCCAGCTCGCCCACAAGCGGCTGCTGCGCGATGCCCAGCTCGCGAACGGCCATCTGCGGCATAGTAGCTTTCGTCAGCGCACACGATGATAGCGTGATGCCCGCGGCCAGTACAAGTAAAGTGTTTTTTGCTTTCATTATTTTCCGTTTTTTAGTTTAAAGAATGAAGTACAACGAGGGCGAAGATAGCTAAATAATTGGCAAGCGACAAGAGGTGGAGGGTAATTAACAACTATTAATGGTTAATTGTCGAGCCTTACCACTTGCCGCATTAATTCTTCAAAACTTCCGTTGATTTTATAAAGGCAAGAAAATAATTTTTACCTTTGCGGCGCAGTAGTTGGCGGTAGGGGAACTGGGGTACAAATTGTCTCCCAGTTGAAATGGTAGCCACAGACGGGAAAAACGGAAAAAACGGAAAATACAGGCAGCCGACGCCAAAGGGTGGGTACAAATTGTACCTACCCTTTGAGTGGGGTATCAAAATTCAGAGTTCATTTTTGTAAAGATTTGTTCTTTGCGCCAATTGCACCACAAAAAAGCGGCACTCCCAAAAGTGCTGCTAACAAATATCCCCTTACTTATTCCCCGCGCAAATTACTGTACATATGACCGCTACCTTGCAAAACACATGAGGGCGCATTTATTGCGCCCCACCATACTGCAAATTCTTACTTGCAAATAATAGCGCTGCCTCCCGCGTCAGGCAAGGGCAAAAAAGTAATATTTTCGCTCTTGCAAAATTGGCACATTGCCTCTTTGGCACCCTTGTATTCATTACTATTATAGTCGTGAATTAAGATGTATCCGCCTTTCTCAAGACGGGGGTAAAAAAACTTCAACCCTTGCAGAATAGGCTCGTATAAGTCGGCATCCAAGTTCACAAAACAAAACTTGTCCTCCAACCCCTCTGCCGTTTTCGGAAAGAAGCCCTGTTTGACAATACACTTTTGTGGATACTTCATTGCTTTGAGCACCAAATCAATGTTGGTATTGGAAAATTTTTCTTTCCCATTGTCCGTTGCCGACGAAAAGTTGTTTTGGGATTCTATTACAATATCTTTGTCGTCAAAGCCTTCAAAAGTATCAAAAAGATACAGCATTTTGTCGGGAAACAGTTGGTTGATCTTTGAGGCAAATTCACCCCTGTAAACGCCCAACTCCGCCACATTTCCCGACAATGCTTTTCTTTTAATTTCGTCGCTGCACAGGCACAGTATAGCCAGTCGCATTGTATCATGTTGTGGACATAAAATTTCCATTTTTGCCGAATTACACCGCAAAGAGATGATGTAAACACGGTGTTTTGACAAAATTTTAGCCACAATTTTATGGGCATAGCGCAAAATCTTTTTCATATATTTTTTTATTTTACTTTGTTTGAAAATCAATAACTCTATCAATATTTTGACAAATTCTCCGTTTTACATCTCCTACTTTGGCAACTATTTGCGATGGCTTGAGGTTGCCACATAAAAAAAGCGGACTTACTTTATCCGCTTCTGAGGTCTACCACAACCTGTTATTACAAATAAGTAAATCCGCATTACTGCGGTCTAACTTATTCTTGTAATAACTTTTGAAAGTGGTAGTTTCAGAAGCAAGAATAGCATTAAACGCTTTTATGTATGTAAAGCCACCCACCCTGTGAGCAGTTCCTCTTGTGTTTTTTTAAGATGTGTCCATAGTTGTAAAAAAAATAAAATAGTTAATAATCAAATTCGGGTGCAAAAATACAAAAAATATTTTGAAAAACAAAAAAATCTACCCCGATACCTCAAAAATCTCAATGATGCCCCTCTGCTTTTTACTGCAAACGATGCAAGGGTACGATTTTTTTTCAAATGTAGGAAATAATTTGTACCTTTGCAGAGCAATCGTAGCGGCAAAACAGTTATGCCGCTACAGTAACAACAATATTTTTCATCATGAACCTCGAATTATCTAATAGCAGCGCCCATCTATCGCTTTTTGAGCAGATACGGCGCACAGATGAAAACGGTAACGAGTATTGGAGTGCCCGCGATATGGCGAAGGCATTGGAATACTCGGAGTACAGGCACTTTTTGCCTGTGGTTGTAAAAG
>JAITMY010000022.1 GCA_031290755.1 Prevotellaceae bacterium | reverse complement strand
CTCCCTCAGCCCAACGTGGGTGAGGGCAAGGAGCACGCTGCACTTTTCGCGCAGGAAGGCGTGGCGCTCAAGCTCGGCCTGCGGGCTGGCGAAGCGCAGGTTTTTTATCCGGTCGCGGTGAGTTTCGGGGTGCTCCTGTATCAGGCCTACGACGCACACTTTTTCGCCCGACAGGTTGAACATTGCGTAGGGTGCGAGCGGGGGGATGGGGCTACCGGCGGCGTTTATGTTGGCGCAGACAAACGGGAACTCTGCCTGCTCAATGCGCTTGGCCAGCGTGGCCTGCCCGTAGTCGAACTCGTGGTTGCCGAGGGTGCTCGCGTCGAAGTGCGCGTTGTTCATCAGGTCGATGATGGGGTAGCCCTTTTCCGGGTAGGCGTCCACCACGGGGCTTCCGGAGAAAATGTCGCCCGCCGAGAGGAGCAGCACGTTGGGGTGCTGCCGGCGCTGCTCGGCCACGTAGGCGGCCACCTTGTCGAGGTCGTCAATGTGGCTGTGCAAGTCGTTGAGCGAAATGATAACGATTTCTTTTTCCTGCGGCTCGCATCCCGCAGCGCACAGCAGGCAGGCCAGCGCCACCGCGCAGGTGGCCGGCCTTAGGCGACAAAGTAGTACTTTCATTGGTGGTTACTGCTTGCTTGCGTTTTTGACTAAAAAGATGTAGGTAGGGAAGTGGTCGCTGTAGCCGCCGACGAAGGCGCCGTTGGCGTAGGTGCGGAAGGGGTAGCCCTTGTACCTGCCCTCCTTTTGCTTGAGGAAGTCCTCGTTGAAAACGCGCGACTTCAGCAGCTTGTAGGTGCTGTAGTCCTTTCCCAGCAAGGTTTCGGAGACAATAATTTGGTCGAAGAGGTTCCAGCTGTCGTCCCACGCCAGCGAGCCGACTCCGTTCTGGTAGTGCTTGTACATGGTGTTGTAGAGGCCACCCTTTTCGGTAGCCTCGATGGAGGGTCGTGCTTTGAGTATCTTGGTAAGGCTTTCGTTGGAGGGGTCGTCGTTGAGGTCTCCCATGATGATGATTTTGGCGGTGGGGTCAGCGCCTTGCAGCGAGTCCACGATGCTTCGGCAGAGGGCGGCGGCGCCGTCGCGCAGGGGCTTGCTTCGCTTTTCGCCGCCTCGTCTCGACGGCCAGTGCATCACGATGATGTGCATCAGCTCGCCGTCGAGCAGGCCCGACACCACCAGCTGGTCGCGGGTTCGGAAGTAGGGCATCCCCTCGATTGCCAGCCTCGCCGAGCGCGAGCCAAGCGGCTGAAAGCGGCTTTTTTGGTAGAGCAGGCCTACGTCCACCCCCCGCGCATCGGGCGATTCGTAGTGCACAATGCCGTAGTCCACCTCGTTGAGCGGCGGGGTTTTTGTCAGGTCTTCGAGCACTAAGCGGTTTTCGATTTCCGCCACGCCCAAAATCGTAGGCCCTAGGGGTAGCATGTCCGCCCCTATTTTGCGCACCACCGAGGCCATGTTGCGCTGCTTCAGCGCGTACTTGTCGGCAGTCCACTTGTTGGCGCCGTCTGGCAGGAACTCGGAGTCGTCCGTGTTCGGCGACTTGATGGTGTCGAAAAGGTTTTCGAGGTTGTAGAAGGCCACGCAGGCCGCCATGTACTGCTGCTTTTGGGCCAATCCCCCCACCGCGGCCAGCAGGAGGCCGGCCAGCAGCGATGCGCTCAAAAATGTTTTGCTTGTTTTCATAGCTCAATCGGTTTAATAATTTTACAGGTTTTATTCTGCACCAGCAGGAAACGCTAAGGCAGCACCAGGCGTAATCCGACCTTGGCTCCGCGGTCGCTGGGGCTGCTGCCGTTGCGGTCGGCGCTGCGGCAGTAGGCAGCGCTGCTGTTCCAGCTGCCGCCGCGCAGCACGCGGGTAGAGCCTGTTGCAGGCCCCGCGGGGTTGCTCTGCGCCGCCGATGTGTAGGAGGCGTCGTGCCAATCGCTACACCACTCCCATACGTTGCCGCTCATGTCGTAAATGCCCAGCTCATTTGCCTGCTTTGTTCCTACGGCATGAGTGGTATTGTCGCTGTTGTCGGGGTACCACGCCACATCGCCTATAGCGTTGCTGCCGCTGTACTTGTAGGCTCGGCTTTGCGCACCGCCACGCGCCGCATACTCCCACTCGGCCTCCGTTGGCAGGCGGTAGCGCTTGCCTGTTTGGGTATTCAGCGCAGCGATAAACGCTTGGGCGTCGCTCCAGCTTACGCATTCTACCGGCAAATTATCGCCTGAGAAAACAGAAGGGTTGCTACCCATTACGGCCCGCCACTGCGCCTGCGTTACCTCATGCTTGCCAATGCTGAAGCTGCTTAGGGTTACCAGATGCGTTGGGGCTTCATCATCTCCGCAATCGCTACCCTGCTCGGAGGTGCAGCCCATTGTGAAGGTACCGCCCTGCACCTGCACCACTTCTGGCTCGGCGGGGTGGCTTTGCGCTGCTGCGGCTGTTGCCGCTGTTGCCGCTATCAGGGTCGCGGCGCACCATACAAATAATTTTTTCATAGTAAGATAAACTAAAGTGTTAGGCGCAAATGTACGCCTTTTTTTGAAGATTTTTTGTGGGCATAAGAAAATATTGCTACTTTTGCAAAAATTATCAAACCATTGAACGAGTCGCTACTTAAAACCTTAACTGACCTCTTTGCCCTGTTTGTGGTGCGGGCGGGGGTGGCGCAGCCGGCTGCGAAGGAGGTCTTTGTCCGCTTTTTGGAGGATAAGGATCTCAGCGAGGAGCAGGGGCAGGTGTTTCTACAGCTGTTCGATGACTTCTACCTCCACCTCAAGCAGAACAAAGACCAGCTGGATCAGGCGCAGGCCGAAACGAAGTTCCTGTTTCAGTCCAGCCTCTCCAAGCTCACGGAGGAGGTGAACCACAGCAGCGAGCAGCACCAGAAGGTGTGGCTGGTGCTACAGCTCATCGAGCTGGTGGGCTTCCTGAACGTTTTTAGCCCCGACGTTACGGAGGGTATGCGCAGCTTGGCCGGCCTGCTGCGCATCAGCAAGTTTGAGTTTGACAGCTGCATGCGCTTCATGCTGGGCGACGAGCAGTCGATGCCCATGAGCAAGAACCTCCTGCTGGTGTCGCACGCTAACCCCTACGCGGAGTCCGACATTCTTTTTTTAGAGAACCGGCGGCTCATCGGGAAGGTGTTCGTGCTCTACATCGAGAGCACGGGCACGATGCTCATCAAGTACTTTGGCAAGAGCAACTTTTTCCTCAACGGGCGGAACCTCAGCGTGGGGCGGTCGTATATCTTCGGCGTAGGCTCGGTAATTCGCAGCCCGCGCATCGACCCCATCTACTACAACAAGGCGCTGGGGGCGTTCACCCACAGCGTGGAGAACGAGGGCATCACCTTCGTTGCCCACGACATCAGCTACCGCTTTCGGGGGAGCAAGGACGGGGTGCACCCCTTTTCGTTCCACGCGCGGTCGGGCGAGCTGGTGGCCATCGTGGGCGGCAGCGGCGTGGGCAAGTCCACCCTGCTTAGCCTGCTCAACGGGCAGCTCAAGCTGCGCACGGGGCAGATTACCATCAACGGCCACGACATCCACACCGACCGCGAGAGCATTGAGGGCGCCATTGGCTACGTGCCGCAGGACGACCTGCTGGTGGAAGACCTCACCGTGTACGAAAACCTGTACTACAACGCCATGCTCTGCTTCCGCGACTACAGCAAGGCGCAGGTGGCGAAGGCCATTGACGTGGCCATTGAGCAGTTTGACCTCGTGGAGGCGCGCGACCTCAAGGTGGGCGACCCGCTCAACAAGTTCATCAGCGGGGGGCAGCGCAAGCGCCTCAACATCGCGCTGGAGCTGATACGGCAGCCCTCGGTGCTGTTCGTGGACGAGCCTACGTCAGGCCTCTCGTCCATCGACTCCGAAAAGGTGATGCTGCTGCTCAAGAAGCAGTCCATGCGCGGCAAGCTGGTGGTGGTGAACATCCACCAGCCGTCGAGCGACCTGTTCAAGCTCTTCAACCGCGTGCTGGTGATGGACCACGGGGGGCGCATCATTTTTCAGGGCAACCCGATGGACGCCATCGTATATTTCAAGGAGGCCGCCCACTTTCTGAACCCCGAGGAGAGCGAGTGCGCCGCCTGCGGCAACGTGAACACCGACCTCATCCTGCGGGTGGTGGAGGCGCGGGCGGTGAACGAGTACGGCAAGCTCACCCGCAAGCGCAAGCGCACGGCGGAGGAGTGGTACCGGCTCTACCTGAAGAACATCAACTCGCGCATCTGGCAGGAGCGGCCACCGGCGACGAAGCTGCCGCGGAACGACTTCAAAATACCCGGGCGGGCGAAGCAGCTCAGCGTGTTCGCGCGGCGCAACATCAAGGCCAAGCTCGCCAACCGGCAGTACATGCTCATCACCCTGTTCGAGGCGCCGGTGCTGGCCTTCATTCTGGGCTACTTCACCAAGTTCGTTGCCGGCGTGGGCGACACCCCCAACGAGTACATCTTTAGCGAAAACGTGAACATCCCCTCCTACCTCTTCATGTGCGTGGTGGGCGCCATCTTCTTTGGGCTGACCGCCAGCGCACAGGAAATCATCAAAGACCGCAAGCTGCTACAGCGCGAAAAGTTTTTGAACCTCAGCCGCAACAGCTACCTGCTCTCCAAGGTGCTGGTGATGCTCATCGTGTCGGCCATACAGTCGCTGGCCTTCGTGCTGGTGGGCAACACCATTTTGGAGATACAGGGGCTTTTTCCGCAGTACTTCGCCATCATGTTTTCGGCCTCGGTGTGCGCCAACCTCATCGGGCTGAACGTGTCGTCGGCGCTCAACTCCGAGGTGGCCATCTACATCCTCATCCCGCTGCTGCTGGTGCCGCAGCTGCTGTTCAGCGGGGTGGTGGTGCGCTTCGAGAAGCTGCACCGCACGCTGGCCTCCTCCACCTGCGTGCCGGCGGTGGCCGACGCTATGGTGTCGCGCTGGGCCTACGAGGCGCTGGCCGTGGCGCAGTTCCGCTACAACCGCTACGAGCGGGCCTTCTTTGACGACGACATGCAAATCAGCCGCCTGTCCTACACCGTGGGGTTTTACCTGCCGCAGCTGGAGGTCAACGCGGCCTCGGTGCTGCGCGACGCCGCTACCGACCCGCCGCTGGCCGGCGACCGGCTACAGCTGCTGCGCAACGAGCAGCCTACGCTACGGCGCATGGCCGAACCCTACGGCATCGCCCTGCCCTCGCCCGACAGCCTGACGCTGGCCTGCTACACCACCGGCTACGCCGCTCGCTTGCAGCAGCGCCTCGCGGCGCTACGCCGAGCGGTGGCCGACAAGTCCAACGAGGCAGCGCAGCGCCGCAACGAAAAGGTGCTGGCCATGGCCGCCACCCTTGGCGGCGAGCAGGCGCTGGCCGACTTCAAGCAGCGCTACCACAACGACGCCCTCGCCGAGGTGGTGCTCAACCGGCATGACTTTGAGAAAATTTACGTGAGCAGCGAGGGGCGCCTCGTGCAGGCCAAGGATCCCATCTTCCGCGAGCCGCTGCTGCGCACCGGACGGGCGCACCTCTACGCGCCCTACAAGCTGCTGGGCAGCTACCGCATCCCCACCGTGTGGTTCAACGTGGGCGTGATGTGGCTGGTGAGCCTGCTGTTCTACGTTACGCTGTACGTTGACCTGCTGCGCTTCCTCGTCTCGCAGGTGAACAAAATCAACACCCGCCGCGTGGCCAAGCGCATCGCGCGGATCATTCCAAGGTAGCGCGGCGAGCGCTGCCGCTACTCCACTATTTCAGCAATGGCTTTTCCGCTGGCGGCGTTGGGCATCGGTATGCCCAGCAGCGTGGACAGGGTGGGCGCGACGTCGGCCATGTCCACCGGCGACGCAATGGTTTTGCGCTTGATGCGCCAGCCGTAGAAGGCGAGGGGCACCCGCGCGTCGTAGGTGTAGGCCGAGCCGGCGGGCAGCAGGTTGTCGGCCTCCTCCGTCCAGCCCGGCTCAAGGTTGAGCATGATGTCGCCCGACCGCTTGGGGAAGAAGCTGTTTTGCATGGCGCGCATGGCGCCGTCGGCAAAGGTGGCCTCGCCCAGCGCGTGGGAGGTGGCCACGTGGGCTACGCCGGAGAACTGTAGCATGAGGCCGGCGGCGCAGTCCTGCACGTCGCGCAGGCGCAGGCTGGCATCCTCGATAAGCGTATGGTTGAGGAAGATTTGCTTTTGCGTGAACGACTTCACCCAGCTGCCCTTGCCGTACACGATGTCCAAGTAGCTGCGCAGGAGCACCAGCGCCTTGTTGTAGTCGAACGTTCCGTGCGGCACCTTCGCCTTGTCGAGCTGCTGCTGCGGCAGGTTCACGCCGTGGTCGGAGGTGAGCACGAGCAGCAGGTTTTCCTTGCCCACGTGCCGGTTCAGGAACTCGATGAGGTGGCGGATGTTTTCGTCGGTGCGGTAGAAGGCATCCTCCAGCTCCACGGAGAGGGCGCCGTGCGCGTTGCCGACGTTGCGCATGGCGCCAAAGTAGATGGCCACCATGTCGGTTTCCTCGTCCTCGCCCAGGCCCTCGCTCACGATGGCGGATATGGCAAGGTCTTTCACCAGATTGTCGCCGTAGGGCGTTTCGCGCAGCCTGCCGTAGTTAGGCCTGCCGCTTTTTTTCGGCAGCTCGGCGGGCATGAGGGTCAGCGGCATGTCGGCGGCCACGCTGCTTTGCCGCGCCGTGTCGCAGCACGTGTACTTGGCCGCGGGCAGCAGGGTTTCCCAGCTGCGATGGAGGTAGGTTTCGGTGAACTGCTTGGCGTTGAACTCCCGCAGCCACTCCGGCAGCTGCTCCATGTAGTAGGCGCTGCTCACGAACCGTCCGCTCATGTCGTCGAACCAGTAGGCCGCATCGCTGCCGTGCCCCGCCGGTAGTATGGCCTCTTCGGGTTCCAGCGCCACGCCCAGCACCTTCGAGCGTTGGCTGATGAGCTTCAGCTCGTCGCTAAAGGTTGAGGCAATCAGGTGTCGGGGCGATTTTTTGAGCTGCTCGTTGCTGCTTTCCAGCAGCGCCTGCTGGGGGTCGCCGCAGGCCTCCTGCATGTCGCCCTGCGCACGGTCGTACCAGCAGCCGGAGGGCAGGCCGTGCTGCGCGGGCTGCGCACCGGTGGCAATGGTGGCCAAGCCGGGCACGGTTTGCGTGAGCATGTAGCTGTAGCGGGCGTTTTGGCAGAAGGCGCCTTCGTCGAGCAGTATCCTGAAGCCCTCGCTGCTGAGGTTGCGCTCGAAGCGCAGCAGGTAGTCGCTGCGCATTTGGCCAACGACGACCTGCACGATAAGCTTGGGCTTGCTGCCGGGCAGCCGCTTTTGCGCAAAGAGAAAGCCTCCATGCAGGCACAGAAAAAGGAGCAGCAGTTTGATGCTCCTTTTTGTTACAACTTTCTCAGAATCCATATAACCTTTTTATTAATTCTTGTACTTCCGTTTCTACTGTCTCGTCATAATTTCCCGATACTTTCATTTGGGAAACTATATTTTTTGTTTTTTCTGTTATCGCATTCAACATGCTATCATCCGGTATTATAAAAGGGATTTTCTTGATATAGTTTGCCGGATTATTCGCCGATGGATTAATCGTTCGGATGAGTTGATTGCAAGTGGGCGAATTGAAAAATGCCAGCAAATAATAGGTCAGGACATCATTTTTTGGAAAAATGCCCACGATACTTTGGTCAAACAACTTGTTTTCAATCAAGGATGCGGTTATGCTTGATGAGCTTATCATCGGGACACCAACCCCATATCTGAAATAATAGCAGGGATTCTGAAATCTTGCCTTTGTGTCTGTTTTATAATGGTTCACGGCTTGCTTACTCCAAGTCATAAACCAACTTTCGGGTTTCAGGTATTTGGTATTTCCGCCTTTGACAATCGGGATGAAAAATTGCTCTCCGTCAAGACCATTTAGAATGTCGGGATTGTTTTTATAGTTGTCGTTTACAGTTTTGATATTTACTAAATCATAATTCTTCCCATTTTTTAAATCTGGATTGATAACTTGCAAAAAACGTTTGTCATCGCCCGAATAAAAACCGGTTACGCAATCGGCAACATCTCCTGTTTTGAGTTTTGCGTCATTGATTATTTTCAAAACGCGGTCATTGTCCGCAATGTAAAAAGCATGGTCGGCATTATTCAGTATGTTTTTTTGCAAAAACACGTAATGATTGAGACTTACATCTTTCGTGTTTTTTAGTTGCTTCACCTTCGAAAATCTATTGATTACCCTAAAATGATTATCGAGGCAATCGGTCTGCTTACTTTTTTTCTTTAGCGTAATAATAGAAAGATTGGCATAGCCGAAGTTGACATCGGGGAAAAAATTCGATGGAAACAGCGACAATTCCAAAATCTGTGTTCTTGTCAACAGATGTTGTCTGATTGCTTTGTGCAAATGCAAACTCAAAAATGTATCAGGAATAATGAATGACAATATTCCTTCATCTTTCAGTAATTCGATGCAGCGATACAAAAACAAGGTATATGTTTCTTTTGCATACAAATCGGGATATAATTTTTTGAGGACACCTCTTTTTTTGTAATCCTGCCATGCTCCGTAAGGCGGATTGGCAATAATTTTATTATAGGTGCCTCCGAATGATGAATTGAAGCCTAACTCCATATCCAAAAGCGTATCACATTCACGAATCCTTACATTGGGGCAGGCTGAAAACTTTTGGGATAAGATTCCGATTGACTGAGGATTTAATTCACAGACGTCAATATATGCAAATTCATTCTCCGCTAAGATGGCTTCAACAAATACTCCGTCACCACCGCAAGGATCCAATATCCTGTCGGAATCATGAAGCGATAATTTTTCCACCATGTAATCAACAATGGGGGTCGATTTGGTATAAAATGCCTGATACTTTCGTGCCTCTTTAATCATTACCAAAGTAAATATTGCAACAAATTATTATCTGTCAGGTGATTTATAGTTTCGGTATTGAAATCATTTTTCCAGTCAATATTTGTTTCTATCCACCGTTTAAGGTCATAGCCAGAATAATCGTTTATTTTTTGATACGCTTCATTACCACAATACGCTTCCCAAATTCTGGAATTTTTCAGCGTGTTGAAATAGCTATTGTTTTCTTCTGATCTGACAAAAAGTAAACACTTGTAATTATCATCTAAATTCCGATATATTGTTGCAACCAGTAAAAGCCTGTTGGTATTTCCTTTTTCGTTGGAGCCAAAACCACTTTTAAAATCAACCACATATTTTTGCCCTGAGTGAATAAAATGCAAATCCAATTCCAGCTGTATCTCGCCGGATGTAACTAAACTCCAGATTTTATCATAATATGATTTTAGCTCCCGTTTTTCTTGCGCTGTTATATTCAGGCTGTTTATATACTCCTTGATCTCATTTGTTAGTTTTGTCTTTACTTCGGAAAACAAGGGTGGAATAAACAATGAAACATCATTAACAGGATAATAAAAACACAGCTTGCAAAACGGATCCCAAAGTTCGCCCACTCTTCTCGAAAAATCCATATATTCGTATGGCCGTACAGAGTTTCGACTTTCAATCATTACCACAATATAACAGTAAGTAAACATTAAAATGGCTTCTAATTTTTCAACAGCTGTCCATTGTTCCTTGTTCGCTTGTTGCAGTAATGTGGCTATAAGACTTTCCTTCGTTTGATTTAATTTTTCGTTGATAGCTCGTGACCGCTTGTCTGCCTGCGTTTCGGAAAATCTTATTTTGATTTCCGTCAAAAACTCACTCGCTCTATCTCTGAAGTAAGAAAGAAACTCCGTTTTTCTGCTTTGTATTGATTTATCAATGACCATATTCTTGTGCTACACGTTAAACCTGAAGTGCATAATGTCGCCATCCTGCACCACGTACTCCTTGCCCTCCACGGCCAGCTTGCCGGCGTCGCGGCAGGCGCTCTCCGAGCCATACTTCACGTAGTCGTCGTACTTGATGACCTCGGCGCGGATAAAGCCCTTTTCAAAGTCGGTGTGGATGATGCCGGCGGCCTGCGGGGCTTTGGTGCCCTTGGCGTAAGTCCATGCGTGCACCTCCAGCGGGCCTGCCGTGAAGTAGGTTTCGAGGTCGAGCAGGCGGTAGGCGGCCTTGATGAGCCGCGCCACCCCCGACTCCTTCAGCCCCATTTCCTCCAGAAACAGCTGCCGCTCCTCGAAGCTGTCCAGCTCGGCTATCTCCTCCTCTATCTTGGCGGCCACCACGAGGCACGCGGCGTTTTCCTCCCTCGTGGCCTCGCGCACCATGTCCACGTACTTGTTGCCCTGCACCGCGCTCTTTTCGTCCACGTTGCAGAGGTAGAGCACCGGCTTGTCGGTGAGCAGAAACAGCTCGGCGGCCTGCCGACGGTCGTCCTTGCTGTCGAGCGGCACCGTGCGCACCGACTTGCCCTGCCGGAGGGCGTCGCGAAAGCGGGTCAGCAGCTCGTACATGCGCTTGGCCTCCTTGTCGCCGCCGCTCTGCGCGGCCTTCTGCACGCGGTCGATGCGCCCCTCCACCGTTTCCAAATCCTTGAGCTGTAGCTCGAGGTCGATGATTTCCTTGTCGCGCACGGGGTTCACCGAGCCGTCCACGTGGGTGATGTTGTCGTCGTCGAAGCAGCGCAGCACGTGGATGATGGCGTTGGTTTCGCGGATGTTGCTCAGGAACTTGTTGCCCAGCCCGTCGCCCTTGCTGGCGCCCTTCACGAGGCCTGCGATGTCCACAATCTCCACCGTGGTGGGCACTATACGCTGGGGCTTCACCAGCTCGGTCAGCTTGCTTATCCGCTCGTCGGGCACGGTGATGGTGCCCACGTTGGGTTCGATGGTGCAAAAGGGGAAGTTGGCAACCTGCGCCTTGGCGTTGCTGAGGCAGTTGAAAAGGGTGGACTTCCCCACGTTGGGGAGGCCTACTATGCCGCACTGTAGAGCCATAGAGTGATAGGGGGTTAGGGGGGCTACGCGCTCAAAAAAAGCGCTACACCGTCATTATTTCTTTTTCTTTCTTGTCAATGGTGGCGTCCGCCTTTTTGGTGTAGCTGTCGGTTATTTTCTGCATTTCGGCCTCCATGTCCTTGGTCAGGTCTTCCGAAAGCCCCTCCTTCTGTAGCTTTTTGAGGTTTTCGATGGCGTCGCGGCGGGCGTTGCGCAGGCTTGTCCGCGCCTGCTCGCCCTCGGCCTTCACCTGCTTCACGAGGTCCTTGCGGCGCTCCTCGGTGAGCAGCGGCACGTTGAGGCGGATTTGCTCGCCGTTGTTCTGGGGCGTAAGCCCAAGGTTGGCCACCAAGATGGCCTTTTCGATGATGGGTATCAGCTTCTTTTCCCAGGGCTGGACAAGGATGGTGCGGGCGTCGGGCACCGTAACGCTGGCCACCTGCGCCAGCAGCGTGGGGGTGCCGTAGTACTCTACCGTTACGGCATCCAGCACCTTGGGGTTGGCTTTGCCTGCCCGCACGGTCAGCAGCTGGGCGTCGAGGTGCTCCAAGGCCTTGCCCATCTTGCCTTCACCTGCGCTGATTTGCTCTTTCGCTTGGCTAATCATATCCATAGCTTTCAACTTTTTACGTTCAACTTTTGAGGCGCCAAATTGCTCTGCTCAACCTCACTACTTCGCTTTAAGCGCCCCAAAGGTAGCAAAAGTTTACCCACACGAGCATTTTTTTTTGCTAAATTCGATAAAACATCGTAGCTTTGCAGCCGTAAAATTGTAAACCGTAAAAAAACGCTATGGGAATCGTTACTCAAACTGCGCAGCTGCTGCTAAGCCTGTCGCTGCTGGTGCTCGTGCACGAGCTGGGGCACTACTGGGCTGCCCGCGCCTTCCGCACCCGAATAGACAAGTTCTACCTCTTCTTCAACCCTTGGTTCTCCGTGCTCCGCGCCAAGCGCATTGACAAAAAGTGGCGGCTGAGCTGGCTTTCGCCCGCGCCCCCCAAGGAGATGAAGGGCGAGGTCAACCGCACCGAGTGGGGCGTGGGCTGGCTGCCGGTGGGCGGGTACTGCAAAATTGCCGGCATGGTGGACGAGTCGATGGACACCGAGGCCATGCGGCAGCCCGTGCAGCCGTGGGAGTTCCGCGCAAAGCCCACGTGGCAGCGGCTGATTATAATTACCGGCGGGGTGATTATGAACTTCGTGGCCGCCATTGCCATATACGCCATGATGCTGTTTGCGTGGGGCACGGAGTACCTCCCCATTGCCAGCGCCACCTACGGCTACGACTACTGCCAAGCGGCGCTGGACAACGGCTTCGCCAACGGCGACGCCATCCTTGCGGTGAACGGCGAGGCGCCGGAAACGCTGAGCAGCGCCGTGGGTAAAATCCTGCTCTCGGGCGGCAACAGCCTCACCCTGCTGCGCGGGGGCGACACGGTGCGGCTGACCCTCCCGCCCGACTTCGCGCAGCAGCTCTTGGCCTCGGGCGCAAAGGAGTTCGCCCAGCCGCGCTGGCCCTTCGTGGTGGAGCAGGTAACCGGCGGCTCGCCCGCCGCCGAGGCGCAGCTGCAAAGCGGCGACAGCCTCGTGGGCTTCAACGGGCACCCGACTCCCTTCTTCGCCCAGCTGAGCGACAGCCTACAGCGCAGCGCCGGCAAGCCCATCACCCTCGACCTCTACCGCCAAGGCCAGCGGCTCGCGGTGGCGCTCACCACCACCGCCAAGGGCAAGCTGGGCGTAACGCTGCGCTCGCCCCTGTCGTTCTTCAAAACCAAAAAGCAGGAGTACGGCTTCTTTGCCGCCATCCCCGCGGGCATCGTCATGGGCACCGAAACGCTGGTGGGCTACGTGAAGCAACTCAAGCTGGTGTTCACCAAAGAGGGGGCGCGGAGCCTCGGCGGCTTCGGCGCCATCGGCAGCATGTTCTCGCCCTCGTGGAGCTGGTCGCACTTCTGGAGCATGACCGCCTTCCTCTCCATCATCCTCGCGTTTATGAACATCCTGCCCATCCCCGCGCTCGACGGCGGGCACCTGATGTTCATCCTCTACGAAATGGTAACGAGGCGCAAGCCCAGCGACAAGTTTCTGGAGCGCACCCAAACCGTGGGGCTGGTGCTCCTGCTGCTGCTCATGGTGTACGCCAACGGGAACGACATCCTGCGGTGGTTAGGAAAGTAGCGCCCCCACAACCCCCTTTTACTACGATGCTAAACCTTTAACATGAAACGCTTCTTCTTCGACATCTTTCACCCCGAGCTGCTGAACACCCTGCGCAGCTACAGCCGCCGGCAGCTCCTACAGGACTGCATTGCGGGGGTCATCGTGGGCATTGTAGCCCTGCCGCTGGCCATCGCCTTTGGCATTGCCTCCGGCGTTACGCCCGAAAAGGGCATCATCACGGCCATCATCGCCGGCCTCATCGTGTCGCTGCTGGGCGGCAGCCGCGTGCAAATAGGCGGGCCAACGGGCGCCTTCATCGTCATCGTGGCCGGCGTGGTGGGCACCTACGGCCTGCAAGGGCTGATGATTGCCACCATCATCGCCGGCGTGATGCTCATCGTCATGGGCCTGCTGCACTTGGGCGACGTGATTAAGTTCATGCCCTACCCCGTCATCGTGGGCTTCACGAGCGGCATCGCGCTGGTCATCTTCTCCACGCAAATCAAAGACTTCTTCGGGCTGACAATGGCCGACACGCCGGCAGCCTTCCACGAAAAGTGGCTCGCCTACTTCCGCCACCTCTCCTCGCTGAACCCTTACGCCACGGGCATCTCGGTGTTCACCGTGCTGGTGTCGTTCCTCTGGGTGAGGGTAAGCAAAACCATCCCCGGAACGCTCATCGCCATCCTGCTCACCACCGCCGCCGTAGCCCTGCTGGGCCTGCCGGTGGAAACCATCGGGAGCCGCTTCGGCGAGATTGCCGCCAGCGTTCCCGCGCCGGAGGTGCCCAGCATCGACTTCGCCACCCTCCGCAAGCTGATGCCGGTGGCCTTCACCATTGCCATGCTCGGCGCCATAGAGTCGCTGCTCTCCGCTATGGTGGCCGACGGCGCCATTGGCGCCAAGCACCACTCCAACACCGAGCTTATCGCGCAGGGCGCCGCCAACATCATCGCGCCGCTCTTTGGCGGCATCCCCGCCACCGGCGCCATTGCCCGCACCATGACCAACATCAAAAACGGAGGCCGCACCCCCGTGGCCGGCATCGTGCACACCGCCACGCTGCTGCTCATCCTGCTGCTGTTTGCGCAGTGGGCAAAGCTCATCCCCATGAGCTGCCTGGCGGGCATTCTGGTGGTGGTGGCCTACAACATGAGCGAGTGGCGCTCCTTCACCGGCATCCTCCACAACAGCCGCTCGGACGTGGCCGTGCTGCTGAGCACCTTCCTGCTCACCGTGGTGTTCGACCTCACCATCGCCATTGAGGTGGGGCTTATCCTCGCGCTCTTCCTCTTCGTGCGGCGCATCTCCAAAACCACCGACGTGCAGGTTATCCGCGAAAAGATCAGCGCGGGCGAAAACGAAA
>JAITMY010000010.1 GCA_031290755.1 Prevotellaceae bacterium | reverse complement strand
TACGGTTTATCTGGGCAGGAGTATATCTTTTTATAGCAACAGCTCTCCGTTTTACAATAAAGCGACGCTAAAAGGGCTAACCATCGGCAGCTCGGTTACTTCTATTCCAAGCTATACTTTTTACGGCTGTAGCGGTATCACTGCTATAAACAGCCTTGCCACGACGCCGCCAACGGTGGGAAGTAGCGCTTTTAGCAGCAGTATTTACACTACTGCCACGCTCACCGTGCCCTCGTGCGCTTCGGCAGCCACCTATAATGCGGCAAGCGGGTGGAGCAGCTTTACAAACACGGTATCGGCCACGGGCTACTGCAACAGCACCAACGCCAACCTGAGCAGCCTGTCGGTATCGGGCTACAGCCTTTCGCCTACATTCAACGCCAGCACCACCAGCTACACGCTTGCGGTGCCCTACAGCGTAACGAGCATCACCATTAGCGCCGCTGCCGCAGACAGCAAGGCAAAGAGCGTGGTCGGCACGGGCGCAAAGAGTGGGTTGCAGCCGGGCAGCGGCAACGTGTACGACGTGGTGGTAACCGCCGAGGACAACAACACCAAAACCTACAAGATAACGGTAACGCGCCAAAGCAACGATGCTAACCTGAGTGGCCTGTCGGTATCGGGCTACGACATTGCGCCAGCGTTCAGCGCCAGCACAACCTACTACACGCTCACGGCAGCAGACAGCAAGGCAAAGAGCGTGAGCGGTACGGGCGCACAGAGCTTGAGCATAGGCAGCAATACCTGTAATGTGGTGGTAACCGCCGAGGACAACAGCACCAAAACCTACACGATAATGGTAACGCGCCAAAGCAACGATGCCAACCTGAGCAGCCTGTCGGTATCGGGCTACGACATTGCGCCAGCGTTTAGCGCCGACACCACGGCTTACACGCTCACGGTGCCCTACAGCGTAGCGAGCCTTACCATCAACGCCGCCGCCGCAGACAGCAAGGCAAGGAGCGTGAGCGGCACAGGTACAAGGGGCTTGAGTGTGGGCAGCAATACCTGTAATGTGATGGTAACCGCCGAGGATAACAGCATCAAAATCTACACCATTACGGTAACGCGCGAAATGGCAAGCGCAGATGCCACGCTTGCCAGCCTTTCGGTGGCAGGCTATGGCCTTGGCCAAGCTTTTAACCCTAATGATACGACTTACTCGCTTGCCGTACCCTACAGCGCACAGTACATTACCCTTGAGGCAACGCCCGCCAGCAGCGTGGCGCGGGGAGTAAGCTGCACCATGCAAGAGAAGCCATACACCATAGGAGAAGCCGTATATATATTGGTGGGCGAAACGCTGTTTCGCATCACCGTAACGGCAGAAAACGGCGCTACGAAAAAGTATATGCTCGTCGTAACGCGCGTTAGCCAAGATGCTCCGCAGCCCACCGCCGTAGAGACGTTGTGCGCAGCGTCTCTACAAACCTACCCCAACCCCACCACCGGCCTTGTGTACGTTGACAACCCTGCTGGTGCGGAGGTGGAGGTTTACACCCTTAGCGGGGTGCTGGTGCTGCGCAGCAAGGCGGCGGTAGTTGACCTGAGCCAGCACGCCGCAGGCACGTACATCATCAAGGTAGGAAATAAGGTGGCCAAGGTGGTGAAGCAGTAGGGCTACCCCTTACGGTCGCTACAAAAAAAGCCCGCGCACGTGCGCGGGCTTTTTTGTGGTTTGGGAAAAAGAAAAGATTTTGTATATTTGCAAAAGAAAATTCACGGAATACACACGCTAAATATAAAACGGTATGGAAACATTACAAATTACCAGTAAGGAGTTTGCAGATAAACAAAACATATTTTTTGGGTTAGCCACCCGAGGCACCCAAATACAAATATTGTGGGAAAACAACCAGCTCTTTGCCTTAATGCCTATCCAACATGTATCGATGGCAAGCAACGAGAACGACAGCTATGTTTTTTCTCCCGAAGAGATTGCCCGTATTGAGCATTCCCGCCAGCAAGCGCGGGCAGGAAAGGTGGTTCGTTGCAGAACCGCAGAGGAATCAGGGAAGCTATTAGAATCGTTATGACCTACGCCCTTGACTATACCGCAGATGCTCTGGAAAGCCTGGCGCTATTTAAGAAATCCAACCCTGTAGCACACAAAAAAGTGATGCAACTGATAGGCGAGCTGCACGAGCACCCCCGCACCGGAACAGGAAAACCCAAGCAGCTTAGCGGCAATCTTGCAGGCTGCTACGCACGAAAAATAACAGACAAGCATCGCCTTGTGTACGAAATCTATGATGACGTAGTTAGGGTGTTGGTGCTTTCAGTAGCAGGACACTACAACGATAAATAAGAGGAAATGCAGCACGCCATTTTAATCATTTACACCGGCGGCACCATCGGGATGAAGCTGGACCCGGCCACGGGGGCGCTGCAACCGTTCAACTTTGAGCAGGTTGAGCAGGAGGTGCCCGAGCTGCGGAAGTTCGCCTTCCGCATCGACACGCTGTCGCTCACGCCCATCGACTCGTCGGAGGTGAACCCCGACGTGTGGGTGCAGCTGGCCACCACCATCGCAGCGCACTACGAGGCCTACGACGGGTTCGTGGTGCTGCACGGCACCGACACCATGGCGTACACGGCCTCAGCGCTGAGCTTCATGCTCGAAAACTTGGGCAAGCCGGTGGTGCTCACGGGTAGCCAGCTGCCCATCGGGATGATTCGCACGGACGGAAAGGAGAACCTGATTTCGGCCATTGAGGTGGCGGCGGCCAAGCGGCTCGACGGCTTGGCGCACGTGCCGGAGGTGTGCATCTTTTTCGGAAACGAGCTGCTGCGCGGCAACCGCACAACGAAGTACAACGCCGACCACTTTCAGGCCTTCCGGTCGGCCAACTACCCCTCGCTGGCCAAGGCTGGCATTCACATTGCGTACAACGAAAAGCATATCGCCGAGCACACCGAAAAGCCCCTGAAGCTGCACGGTGCGCTGGATGCCAACATCGCCATCCTGAAAATATTTCCCGGCATGACGGAGGCCTACGCGCAAAGCATTTTGGGGCTGCACGGGCTGCGGGCGGTGATTATGGAGGCCTACGGGTCGGGCAACGCCCCCACCCCGCCGTGGTTTTTGCAGCTGCTGAAGGAGACGGTGATGCGCGGCGTGATAGTGCTCAACGTTACGCAGTGCTTGGCCGGAAGTGTCAACATGAACACCTACGAGGGAGGGCGTATGCTGCTCCGCTCCGGCGTGCAGAGCGGCCACGACATCACCACCGAGGCGGCGCTCGCCAAGCTCATGCACCTCGCCGGGCGCCGCTACGACAATCAGGACATCCGGCACTACCTCAACATGTCGCTGCGCGGCGAAATTTCTAAACCTTAGCCAACACCACCACAACCATGCGCTACTCCGAACTTGTAGAAGACTTTCGCTCCGCGCCGTTCGTGCGCCTGCTGCTTCCGCTGTGCGTGGGTATCATTGTGCAGGCGGACATCTACCGGCTGCCGGTGGACGCCGCGGCGCTGTGCGTGGGCTGCTTCGCGCTCATGCTCTGCACCTGCCGCTGGCCTGCGTCCTACGGCAAGCGCTGGTGCTTTGGGGTTGTGGCCAACCTATTCCTGTTCTTTGTCGGCGTGGCGGCCACGCAGGGCGTTCGGCGCGAAAGTGCGCTACCGCTGGGGCAGCACCTGTACGTAGCTGCTGTGGTGGACGACGACCCGGTGGCGGGGGCGCGGTTCACCAAGCTGCACGTGCGCGTAAGCGCCTACAGGGATAGCGCGGGCGCGTGGCGCAGCGCCGACGAAAAAATGTTGCTCTACGTGCGCAACGGCGAGGGGGCAACGCTGCCAGCGCTGGGGGATAAGCTGGCGGCGCGTATTCGGCCTAACCCACACCCTACGGTGAAAAATCCGTATGAGTTTGACTACGGCGCCTACCAGCGCCAGCGCGGAGTGTTCGCGAGCGCCTTCGTGGACGTCGGCAGCTACGCAGTGGTGAGCCACGACAACCTGCCGGCGTGGAAAACGCTGCCCAAGCAGCTGCGCAAAAAGCTGCTCGGCTACTTCGCGCAGCAGGGGCTTAGCGGCGAAGAGCTGGCCGTGCTGCAAGCGCTCACGCTGGGCGACAAATCCATGCTGGATGCCGACTTGCGACAGTCGTATGCCGCCGCAGGCGCAATGCACATCCTCGCCGTTTCGGGCTTGCACGTAGGCCTCATCAGCATGATGCTGGGGTTTTGCCTCCGGTTTATGAACCGACGAAAGTACGGTCGAGTGCTGCGTGGGCTTATCGTGCTGCTTGTCATCTGGTCGTATGCGCTGGTGGCAGGCTGCTCTCCCTCGGTGCTGCGCGCCAGCATTATGTTTACGGTGCTCACCATTGGGCAAATGCTCAACCGCTACACGAATACCTACAACACGCTTGCCTTTTCCGCTTTTCTGATTTGCGTGTTCGACCCGCTGAGCCTCTTCGATGCGGGCTTCCAGCTGTCGTATGTGGCGGTGCTGTCCATCCTGTTTTTCCATCCGCGCATCTACCGCCTGCTGAGCTTCAAGCGCTGGCTCCCCGATGCCGTGTGGTCGCTGACTACGGTTTCCGTGGCGGCCAACATTGGCACGTTCCCCATTGCGACCTACCTTTTTCACCAGTTCCCCACGCACTTTATACTCACCAACATGCTCGTTACCATCCCCACAACGGCTATTATGGGAGGGTTCCTGCTCACCGCCATCGCCGCTTTTATCCCCTCCGCATCGCTGGTGGGCGGGCTGCTGGTTACGCTCACGGGCTACTGCATCGCGCTGCTCAACTACTTTGTGCGCTTTGTGGAGCGCCTCCCGATGTCGCTGCTGGAGGCCTTGTGGGTAACGCCGCTGCAAACGTGGCTGCTGCTGCTGTTCGTCGTGGCAGGAGCGCTCTACGTGTGGACAAAGAGGGTGAAGCTGCTCATGCTGTCGCTCACGCTGCTTGTCGCCTGCCTGTCGCTGCGTGCCGTGCAAAAGTACGAGCAGCAGCAGAGCCGGATTATGGCGGTGTACTGCGTAAAAAACAGCTCGCTCATCGCGTTTATCAGCGGGCGGCAGGGCTTCGCGCTATGCGATAGCGCAGACCTCCAAAGCAGCTTCAGCTTCAACGTGAAGAGCCACATGGCCTCCCTTGGCTTTCCGAGCATGAATGCGCTGGGCAGGGTGGCGCTACAGCAGTGCGACAGCATGGTGATTGCCGAAAAAGGCATCTGCAAAAGCTTCGTGAGCTTTGCGGGCGAAACGGTGAAAATTCTTCGCGACGAGGCCGTGCGCAAGCCGCCCCAGCCGTTGGAGGTGAGCTACCTTGTGCACACCTCCTCGTGCAAGCTGAAGCCTAAGCAGGTGGCCGCCATCTATCGCCCGCAGCTGCTCATCATCGACTCCTCAATGCCCGCCTACCTTGCCGCCCGCCTGCGGCGCGACTACGAGGAGATGGGGATAGCCTGCCACAACGTGCACGAAAAAGGCGCGTTTGTTCACACTTTTTAATAACCAACCAGCATAGTTTCTCGTATCTTTGCCGCTTCGTTGGAATTAGCTCAGCTCTTTACTCGCTTAAATGATGAAAAAAATAAAGTACATAGCCTTGCTGGCCTTCGTAGCCACAGGCTTGCCATCGTGCTCGCTCTACAACAAGCCGGTGGCCATGCAGGAAAAAGTGGAGGCCGCTTGGGCGCAGGTGCAGAACCAGTACCAGCGCCGCGCCGACCTCATCCCCAACTTGGTGGAAACCGTGAAGGGCTACGCCAAGCACGAGGAGGGCACGCTGCAAGGCGTTGTGGAAGCCCGCGCCCGCGCCACGCAGGTAGTTGTTAGCCCCGATAGGCTGGACGAGGCCTCGCTTCAGAGGTTTCAGGCCGCGCAAAGCGAGGTGGGGTCGGCCTTGGGGCGGCTGATGGCCATTGCCGAAAGCTACCCCGACCTCAAGGCCAACCAAAACTTCATGGAGCTGCAAGCGCAGCTGGAGGGCACGGAGAACAGAATTGCCGTGGAGCGCCGCAGCTTTAACGAGGTGGTGCGCGAGTACAACACCTACATCCGCCGCTTCCCCAACAACCTCTTCGCCGGCATGTTCGGCTTTGAAAAGAAGTCCTACTTTGAGGCAGAGGCCGGCGCAGACAAAGCCCCCGCCGTAAAATTCTGATTTGACACTTCAAAAAAATGCAGCAGCTGGCATATCAACTATGGCGCGGAGGCTGGGGGCAGAAGCTGCTTGCCTGCCTCGCCGCCGCGCTGCTCGTGGCCGCTTCGGTGGCGGCGCAGCCTCTCCCCAAGCCCATGTCTCCTCCCCGCTTGGTCAACGACTTCACCAGCCTGCTGACGGAGCAGGAGCAGCAAGCGCTGGAGCACAAGCTGCGCCGCT
>JAITMY010000176.1 GCA_031290755.1 Prevotellaceae bacterium | reverse complement strand
ATGTTAACTTTGCCCAAAAGAAGTAAGCCAAAAAGTACATGAAAAGCAGGAACATTAGCATTACGGTGGAGGAGTACGGCAGCTTTAGCGAGTTGGCTACCAGCGATAAGCAGCTGGTGCAGCAGGCCAGAGAGGCCTCGAAGAATGCCTACTCGCCCTACTCCCACTTTCAGGTAGGGGCGGCGGTGCTGCTGAGCAATGGCGAGGTCGTTGCCGCCAGCAATCAGGAAAACGGCGCCTACCCCTCCGGCCTCTGCGCCGAGCGCACAGCTCTGTTTTACGCGGGGGCAAGGTTCCCCGGCGCTGCCGTAGTGGCCATTGCCATAGCTGCGCAGAGCGGCGGTCGGTTTTGCGCCCGTCCGGTGTACCCCTGCGGCGCCTGCCGTCAGGTAATGCTGGAGAGCGAAATGCGCGGCGGGCAGCCTGTGCGCATCATCATGGACGGGGAGCAGGCGGTGGAGGTGGTGCAGAGCGCCCACGACCTGCTGCCGCTATCGTTTACGTTAGAATAAAAAACACGCTGATATGCAAACGCTTCATCGCAACTTTACCTGCTGCCTGTGCTTGGCAGCGCTCGTGCTCCTGTGCTCGTGCGGCGAGTCGCCCTTGGCCGGCAAGGTGCAGGGCAACTTCTACACGCCCCGCTACGCCAACGGTTTCTGCATAGACACCTGCGGCGGGGCGAAGGTGCTCACGGTGGTCAACCCCTTTCAGCAGGCGCAAAAAATTTGCTACCGCTACCCCATTGGCGCCACGCCTCCGCAGCGTGTCATCTGCATGTCCACCACGCACGTGGCTTTCCTTAGCTTCATAGACAAAACGAGCGGCCTCGTTGGGGTGTCCGGCGCGGGGAACCTCTACGACTCCACCATGCAGGCGGCCTACGTAGCCAACCGCATTGCCGATGTGGGGTACGACAAGTCGCTCAACATGGAAAAAATGCTGGAGCTGCAACCCGACGTGATTTTCACCTACGGCGTTTCCGGCGAATTTTTATCCACCGCGGAAAAGCTGGAGGAGCTGGGGCTGCGCGTGGTCTATATCGGCGAATACACCGAGCAACACCCCCTCGGCAAGGCGGAGTGGGCTGTTGCCTTCGCTGCCTTCTGGGGCTGCGAGGCGGAGGTCGTTGACAAGTTTGCCCAAGTAGAGGCTACCTACTTGAGCCTAAAAGACTTGGCGGCCACTTCGCCCGAAAAGGTTAAGGTGCTGCTCAACGCTCCGTGGGGCGATGCGTGGTTTGTGCCGGGCGCCTACGGCAACGCCGCCACCCTGCTGGAGGATGCCCAAGGCGAAAGCGCAATACCCCTGCGCAGGCACCGCGACAGCTATCCCATCAGCATTGAAACCGCCTACAGCCACGCGCAGTCAGCCGACATTTGGCTCAACACAGGGCAGGCAAGTAGCTTGAGCGAGCTTCGCGTCATGCACAAGCTGATAGAGAACATTCCCGCCTTTCGGTGCGGCAAGGCGTATAACTGCAACGCCCGCACAAGCCCGCAGGGCGGCAACGATTTTTTTGAATCGGGGACGGTGAACCCTCACCTGATACTAAAGGATGTGGTCAAGCTGCTGCACCCTGACCTGCTGCCGGACTATACGCTCACCTACTACCGGCAGCTGCAATAGGGCGATACTACTCAACGGTGGGAGCCGCTGCGAAGCAGGCTGCCCTCACCGTTGAAAGCAAGATGTAGAGCACGATGATGCCTGCAATGGCCATCGGTAGCGGGGTAGGGCAGAGCAGCGCACACAGCAGCACCACCACTGCCGACAGCAGCAAAAATATGAGCTGTAGCGCGTAGCGCCTTAGCGAAAAGTTTTTCACCTTCAGCGAGAACATCGGCAGCTCGCACACCAGCAAGAAGGAGAACGCCGCTATCAGCACCGGAAAGAGCCACGTAGCGGCAGCGCCTATATCGCCACCCATGACGGCGAGCGCTGCAAAAAACAGCGCGTTGGCCGGCGTGGGCAACCCCAGAAAGGAGATGTGCTGCCGGTCGTCCACGTTGAACTTGGCTAAGCGCAGCGCTGAAAAAGCCGTAAGCACAAACGGCGAAAAAAGCAACAGCAGGTCAGCGCCGTCCACGTATGCCAGCGACGAAACCCCCATCGCGCCTTTCATTGCGTACAAGAGCATAACCGCCGGAAGGGTGCCGAAGCTTACCATGTCTGCGAGTGAATCGAGCTGTACGCCCACGGGGGAGTACGCTCTAAGCAGCCGCGCCGTAAATCCGTCTAAAAAATCGAACATCCCCGCCAGCAGTACGCACATTAAGGCCGGATATATAAACCCGCTCAACGCCAGCACGATACCCACGCAGCCGGACAAGAGGTTGAGGCAGGTAATCAGGTTCGGCAGCGTAAAAATACGAATGTACGCCATTTTTACGCTTGGCTATTTTTTGACAAACATTTTCGATAGCAAGGCGCCATTGGTAAATGTAACCTTGGCTATGTAAAGGCCGCTCCTCAGCGCGGGCAGGTACACAATGCCCTTGATGGCCTTGTCCTCCAGCAGCAGCGCCCCTGATTGGGTATAGATTTGAACCTTTGCCACCTTGTATGCTGACACAAGATGCAAAATGTCGTCAACAGGGTTGGGGTAAATTGTCAAGCTGCCATCGTCCAATTTGGGCACAGCCAAGGGGGGTTGAGGCTCGTCCTCAGTCCAATAGGCGTAGAGGGTGGTGTCGCTCGTTACCTTGTCGCTTGCGAAGTCCCACGCATTTGCGCCGCTCATTTCCCTGTACCAGCCTTCGAAGGTGTAGCCATCTCTGGTGGGAGACGTGGTGGGTTCTGTCACCACGGCGCCGCTGTCCACGTTGACCATCGGGGGCACTTCGCTGCCGCCGTTGGAGTTGAAGGTTACCGTGTATTTCTTCGGGTCATTGGGCGTGGGAGGCGTTACTTCATTGTTTACCTCGCCAAAGAAAAAGTCATCGAAGTAAGCCGTGGCTCCGTTCATGGTGCGCACCTCGAACCTAAAGTTGTCGGCATCCGCGGGGGCTACGTAGTCGCCTATGGAAAATTTCACCCACTCTCCCTTGGTGGTTTGGTAGGCGGTGGGTTGCAGCGAGTCGTTTGTTACAACGGAGATGTTGCTGCTGCCGACGCGAAATTGCGACCAAATGCGAAGCCCATTGCCCGTAGAGGCACCGTCAATGTAGTACCAGAAGCTGATGGTGTAGTGCTTGCCGACCTCTACGCCCTCCACGTACTGAATTATACTCTGCGTGGAGGTAGCAACAACCTTCACGGCGTTGCTGCCACCGTGCTTCAGCGTATTTTCCTTCGTGCCAACACCAATAGTCCACGAGTCGGGCGCCGTGCCCTCCCACGCCTCAAACCCCGGGTTGAGCGCCAAGTTGTCGTACCGGTTGAGGGTGCCATTTAGGGCAATTTTTATGGCTTGGGCGCTGGTGGTTGTCAGCTCAAGAGTGTCCGTTGCCACGGTGGTGGCATTGAAGGTTACGGTAATGGTGTCGCCGCCGTTAGCGCCTGCCTTGGCCTTGTCCACCGTGCTTTTAGAAAGGGTAAACGCGCTGCTTGTATTTTTGGTGGCCAGCGCGATGTTGTCCTTGAGGTGGCTTCCCCTCACCAGCAACTTTTTGCTTACCGGCGCACCCTGTATGGCAGAGAAGCTAAGCGGCTGCGTGCTTGCGGCGATGGTGGGTCTGCGCGGCATCCCGCTCAGCGCCACCTTGTGCACGATGCCTGCTCCGCTAACGCTGATGGTATCAGCGAAGGCCATTATGCCGACGGCATGGTAGGTTACGGTAACGGTGAAATCGGTAGTGTTGTCGGGCACCGTTGTGGGCGAGAGGGAAAAGTAGCTTGCCGGTTTACCCAAGCTCAGCTGCGTCTCGGCGCCTATGTAGGCGGTGCTTACCGTGAAGCTGCGGCTTTGGTAGCTGTCCATAATGGTATCGAAGCTCAGGGTGGTTTCCGACACGGTGAGCGAGGGTGTGTTCGCCGCAGTGCCGGCGCCGGTAAGCTTTACCACCGTGTCCGCGCCGCCGCCAGCAATGGTTAGGGTGCCCGCGTAGGCGACCACGGCGGAGGGGGTAAACGTTACCCTGATGGTGGTGTCGCCCTGCACGCCTTGCGCTATGGTAGTCGGCTCCACGCTGAACACGCTGCCGCTGCCCACGGTGGTGGCAGGCGTGAGGGTGAGGGCGCCCGTCAGGTTGCGCGGCGTGAGGGTAAACGTAAGGGTTTCGCTGCTGCCGCTGAGCACCTCGCCAAAGCCAATGGAGTCGCGGGATAGCGCGATGGAGGGGGTGGGGGAATCCGCGCTTTTCTTGTAAATGTATATTCTGTAGATAATGCTTCTTCTGTATGTTGTTGCAAATGTC
>JAITMY010000054.1 GCA_031290755.1 Prevotellaceae bacterium | reverse complement strand
GAACCACCGAGCACCAACGCCAACCTTGCCTCGCTGTCCGTATCGGGCTACAGCATTGCGCCAACGTTTAGCGCAAGCGTTACCAGCTACACGCTCACCGTGCCCAACGCAACAAACAGCATCACTGTCAACGCCACCGCAGCCGATGGCAAAGCAAAAAGCGTAGCGGGCACGGGGGCAAAAAGCCTAAACGTGGGCAGCAATACTTACAACATTGTGGTAACAGCAGAGGATAACAGCAGCAAGACTTATACCATTACGGTAACGCGCGAGACGGCAGAAAATAACCCGCCGCCCAGCCCGAGCACAGATGCCACCTTGAACAACATCATCGTGAGCGACGGAATATTGACCCCCAGCTTCAGCAAGAGCACGATTAGCTACACGGTAAGCGTGCCCAACAACGTCAGCAGCATCACGCTCACGGCAGTGAAAAGTTATGCTGCACAAATCGTTATCGGCGATGGCGCAAAGAGCTTGTCGGTAGGCAGCAGTAACATTTTCAACGTTGCTGTGATTGCCGAAAATGGCACGACTACCCAAACCTACACCATTACGGTAACGCGCCGTAGCGCAACCGGCGACGACAACCCCACCGCCGTTGCCACGCAAGCCGCCGCCGCCCTGCACATCTACCCCAACCCCGTTGCCAATGGAGAGTTAACCATTGACAACGAAGCGCTGAAGGCGGGCGATAAGATTGAGGTGTACTCGCTCAGCGGCGCGTTGCTGAAAACCTTTGCCGCGGCGGGCGCGAGGAGCACCATTGATGTCTCCGCATTGCCCTCCGGCACGTACCTTGTGAAGGCGGGGAGCGCGGTGGCCAAGGTGGTGAAGCAATAGCCACAGTAGCTATTTTAAAAGTAGAGGCACACAATTGTGTGCCTCTACTTTTTTTGTTGGCGGCAAGGGATACGCCTATGACCTTGCAAAGGTTACCAACGGCTCAACGCTACCGCTATCTGCGGCTTTGATGGCGCGAAGGTAAGCGGTTCTGGCATATCCCTGTTGTGCCAAATCAAAACCTCCCCACGTAAACGCCGGCAGCTTGAAAATTTTTTCAACGATAATATCTGCCATTAACCGGCTGTGCCTACCATTCCCGTTGGGGAAGCAATGAATACTAACCAAGCGATGTTTGAAGCGTACCGCCAGCTCGTCCGATGGGTAGATGCCATCTGCCAACCATAGCTTTGTATCATCCAGTAAACATCGCAGCGTTACCGGCACTTGCCACTTATCTACCCCAATGTTTTTGTTGGTCTTCCTAAAATTACCCGCCCAAGCCCAAACATTGCCAAACATGCGCCTATGGATTTCCCTCACAAAAGCCTCGGTTAGGATGGCTTCGGCTTTCAGCGAACGATTCAGCGCCCATAGCATAGCCTCTTCAATATTTTGTTGCTCAAATTCGTCCAGCTCGCCGCGGGTAGAAATGGTGCGTATGAGTAAGCCCTCTGCCTCGTCTGCATCCAATGGCGTTTGCCCATATATGTACGGCAACGCTAATCCCATAGCGCTTTCGGCATGGTGTTTTTTAGCTCAACAGCCCTTTCTTGAACAGCTTTTTCAATGCGCGATTTGCTGTTTTCCTGCTGCTCCAGCTTCATGGTGTTAGAGGTACGCAGCACAACTTGCTGCGCCAGCGCCTTGGCCTTTCTGCTGAGCAGCGCATCCAATGAGCCATCTTTAGGAAGCAGCCCGTACACCAGCTGCATATCCAAGGCGTTGGCCACCTCCCGCAAGGCTTTTAGGGTGATAGCCCCCTCCTGCTCTCTCTTTTCAATGTGCTGAACGCTCTGCTTGGTAATGTTGAGCTTGCTGCCCAGCTGCTGCATGGACATCCCCACCACCATGCGGATAGTTTTTATCCACCCCATGGGCGGCGGAACCACCTTACGCAGCGGGGCATAAGCCAACATCTTTCTGTCAAGCTGCTGAATTTGCAATATTTTTTTATCCATAAAAAGTAAGATTATACGCTGACAAAACAAGGGTAAAAGTAAGCATATAATCTGACAATAAGAATACCTGTAGAAATAATTTTGCTATTTTTAAACCTGTTAAGCATCCTCATTCACGCATACCAAGTTCCTATCCCCGTACCCGCTGTCGATTTTGCTGACGTGGGGGAAGAACTTGTTGTCCCTCACCCAGCCCAGCGGGAAGGCGGCTTGCTCGCGGCTGTAGGGGTGGCGCCACGCCTCGGCGCACAGCTCGGAGGCGGTGTGGGGCGCCATTTTCAGCAGGTTGTCAGACGGGTCGGCGGCGCCGCCCTTGATGGCCTCGCACTCGGCCTTGATGGCGACGAGCGCCTCCACAAAGCGGTCTATCTCGGCCTTACCCTCGCTCTCGGTAGGCTCCACCATCAGCGTTTCGTGCACGGGGAACGAGAGGGTCGGCGCGTGAAACCCGTAGTCCATCAGGCGGCGGGCTACGTCGGCGCACTCCACGCCGTAGTCGCCGCGAAAGCTGCGGCAGTCGATGATGCACTCGTGCCCCACGCGGCCTGCCTCGCCCACGTAGAGGGTGGCGTAGTGGGGCGCCAGCTTGCGCGAGAGGTAGTTGGCGTTGAGGATGGCCACGGCGGTGGCGCGGCGCAGCCCCTCCTCGCCCATCATTTTGATGTAGCCGTAGGTAATGGGCAGGATGCTTGCGCTGCCGTAGGGCGCGGCGGCCACCGCGCCGCAGGCCTCGCCCGGCTTGCCCGCGGCGCAGTGCGCAGGCAAAAACGGCGTGAGGTGCTTGGCGGTGCAAACAGGCCCCACGCCCGGCCCGCCGCCGCCGTGCGGTATGGCAAAGGTCTTGTGCAGGTTGAGGTGGCACACGTCGGCCCCAATGTGCCCCGGGCTGGTGTAGCCCACCTGCGCGTTCATGTTCGCGCCGTCCATGTAAACAAGGCCGCCGTGCCGGTGCACGATGCTCACCATTTCGCGAATTTTGCCCTCGAACACGCCGTGCGTTGAGGGGTAGGTAATCATGGCGCACGCGAGGTTGGCGGCGTGCTGCTCGGCCTTCGCCCGCAGGTCGTCGAGGCTGATGTTGCCCCGGTCGTCGCAGGCCACCACCACCACGGCCATGCCCGCCATTGCTGCGCTGGCGGGGTTGGTGCCGTGCGCCGAGGCGGGGATGAGGGCAACGCTGCGCTGCGCATCGCCCCGCGCGAGGTGGTAGCGGCGAATGGCCATCAGGCCTGCGTACTCGCCGCTGGCGCCGGAGTTGGGCTGGAACGACACGGCGTCAAACCCGGTAATCGCCGCCAAATCCTTGCCCAAGTCCGCAATCAGCGCCGCGTAGCCCTGCGCCTGCGCCGCGGGCACAAAGGGGTGCACGCTGCCGAACTCCGGCCACGTGATGGGCAGCATCTCGGCGGCGGCGTTGAGCTTCATGGTGCACGAGCCGAGCGAAATCATGCTATCGGCCAGCGAAATGTCGCGCCGCTCCAGCTGCTTGATGTAGCGCATCAGCTGGGTTTCGCTGCGGTGCTGCGCGAATACTTTTTCGGCGAGCAGGGGCGAGGTGCGCAGCAGCGCGGGGGGGATGGCGGGCGCGGGCAGCGGCGAGCGCTGGCCGCTGTCGGCGCCTATCACCCTCAGCAGCTGCGCTACCTCCTCGCCGGTGGACAGCTCGTCGAAGCTAAGCCTCACGCTGCTTGCCGAGGGGTAGCAGAGGTTGAAGCCTGCGGCCTCAGCTTTTTCCTTGAGCGCGGCGGCGTTGACGTTGGCCAGCTCCACCGTGTCGAAAAACGTGTCGGCGGCCAGCGCGTAGCCCTTCGCCTTGGCAGCGCCGGCAAAGGCCGCGGCGCAGCGGTGCGCCTGCTCTGCAATGGCGCGTAGCCCCTCGGCCCCGTGGTACACGGCGTACATGCCGGCCATGCTTGCCAGCAGCGCCTGCGCGGTGCAGAGGTTGCTGGTGGCCTTTTCGCGCTTGATGTGCTGCTCGCGCGTTTGCAGCGCCATGCGCAGCGCGCGGTTGCCCAGCCGGTCGATGCTCACGCCGATGATGCGCCCGGGCATGGAGCGCTTCAGCTCGTCGCGGGTGGCCATGTAGGCGGCGTGGGGGCCGCCAAAGCCCATCGGTATGCCGAGGCGCTGGGTGGAACCCACGGCGATGTCCGCGCCCCACGCGGCAGGCTCCTGTAGCACGGCGAGGCTCAGGATGTCGCACACGGCGGTGAGCATGGCCTGCCGCTCGTGCAGCCGAGCGGCAAAGTCCGCGTAGCGGCGCAGCTCGCCGTTGGCGGCGGGGTACTGCACGATGGCGCCGAAGCACTTTTCGCTTGGCTGGTAGCCGGCAAAGTCCCCCACCACCAGCGCCACGCCCAGCGGGGCGCAGCGGGTGCGGATGACGTCGAGGGTTTGGGGAAAGATGTTGGCGTCCACAAACAGCTCGCTGCGCCCCGTCTTCACGGCCTCGCGCGAGCGCAGCTCCAGCATGGTGTGCATGGCCTCGGCGGCGGCGGTGGCCTCGTCGAGCAGCGAGCAGCTGCTTATCTGCATCCCCGTGAGGCTGCACACCGCCGTTTGGAAGTTGAGCAGCGCCTCCAGCCGCCCCTGCGAAATCTCGGCCTGATAGGGGGTGTAGGAGGTGTACCACGCGGGGTTCTCCAAGATGTTGCGCTGGATGGCGGCGGGCGTGGCGGTGCCGTAGTAGCCCATGCCGATGAGGGTGCGCAGCGGCTTGTTTTTCGCCGCGAGCGCCTTCACCTGCTGCAAAAATTCGTGCTCGCTCAAGGGGGCGTCGAGCGGCAGGGGCTGCGGCAGGCGAATGTCGGCAGGGATGGTTTGCTCCACCAGCTCCTCAAGGCTGGCTGCGCCCACGGCGCTAAGCATTTCGGCGATTTCGGCCTCGCTGGGGCCAATGTGGCGACGGTAAAATGGGGTCATCGGGTTGTTCTTTTCAAGTGTTTTAAAGTGTAGCCTTCGCCAAACGGGGATTTTCTTTACAATACCTGTCTGCTGCTTTGCTAATCTCATCAACGCTCATACCCACGAAGAGATTATTTTTGCGCCATTCGGTGTAGTCAAACGGTTGGCTCAAGAGTAGATAGACAAATTGTTCGGCTTCCAGCAAGCCCAATTCGTTGGTGAGGTGCCTTAGGCCCCTATCGAGCAACGCGGTGCTATTCATAGTAGTGTTCATGTAAAAATTGTATAGGATTACAAACTATTATTCTTTTATCATTGTATTTTAGAATTTTCTTGTCAACCGTAATGAAGAAATTACAGTGGGCTATTATGGCACAAGCCAAATGTAGCGCATCAAACTCCTTGATGCCGGTTTGGACAATCTCTTTTGCTAATGCAGTGGTGTCGGCAGATGCCTCCACAAACTGAGAGCTTAATGCTTCCCATTGGGCTATTGACGCCCTTTTTGCACCAAAGATATTACGGCTGTTTTCAAATTTCAGAATATACGACCACACTAACTCCACCTCATTTTGAAGCACCAAGCCCTGAACAAACAACTTTGCTTGTGTTTCAAATGAAATCTTTGGTTGCGTTTGGTCGTCGTAAGGACGATTAAAGCAGCAATTATCTAAATAGACACGGTACATGGTTTTATTTTTATTTCCCCCCTGCAAACTTACAACTTTTTTTCTTCCCACCAAGCCCTCCACAAAAAAAGGCAGCATTTTGTAATGCTGCCTTTTCGTGCGCTCGGTTAGGGAGGCTTACTGCTTCACCACCTTGGCCACCTTGCTGCCCACCTTAATTATGTACGCCCCTGCCGCGTGCTGGCTTAGGTCAACTACCGCCGCCCTGCTGCGCAGCACCAGCGCCCCGCCGAGGGTGTAAACCTCCACCTCCGCCCCGTCGGGGTTGTCAAGGTACACAAGGCCTGTGGTGGGGTTGGGGTAGGTTTGTAGAGACGTTGCGCGCAACGTCTCTACGGCGGTGCTGCTGCCCTCGGTTACTGTTACTGTTGCCGTGTCTGCCTTGGTGATGTCGGCGGTGGCGGTGGCAATCACCTTGAGCGTGGTGGCGGTTTCGTCATCAGCAACGGTGAGCAGGCCGCCTGCGCTGATGCTGGTGCCTATCACGCCGCCCGCTACGCTCCACGTTACCGTTTGCGCCGCGCCGCCTTGAACGGTTACGGTGGCGGAGAACAGCTGCGTGGCGCCCTTTTGCACGATGGCGGTGGGCGGCGTTACGCTAACAGTGAGCACAGCGGGCGGAACGGGGGCGCTGCTTACCGTTACCGTGGCCGTGCCCTTTTTGGTATTGTCAACAGCAGAGGTGGCGGTAACCGTGAGCGTGCTTGCCGTTTCGTTTGCCGCTACGGTGAGCACGCCGCTTGCGCTGCCAATGCTGGTGCCGCTGCTGGCGCTGCCTGTTACGCTCCACGCTACCGTTTGCGCCGGACTATTCGTCCCTGTTACGGTGGCACTAAACAGCTGCGTAGTGCCTATTTGCACGGCTACGGGATTGGGCGATACGGTTACGCTCACAACGGTGGGCGTGGGGG
>JAITMY010000123.1 GCA_031290755.1 Prevotellaceae bacterium | reverse complement strand
AGCCGGTGCTCGGCTATCGCCTCCTTGCGGATGTTGCGCTGGGGCGCCTTCTCCTGAAACAGGAAGCCGCAGGCGGGCACGCGGTGGCGGAGGGGGAAGGAGGAGACGGCGACGTGGGCGTCCTCGAAGGCCAGCGCCGCGCGGTCGGCGCTGAGGCAGTGCACCACCGGCGCGTAGGCCATGCCGTCGCCGAAGTGCCTCAGGTGGTCGTCCAGCACTTGCTGTAGGTTGCCCGGCGCGTAGATGTGCAGCGGCTCTCGGCGCCCCATCATGCTCAAGGTGGACATGAGGCCGAAGATGCCAAAGAGGTGGTCGCCGTGCAGGTGGCTGATGAAGATGCGGTCTATTTTTACGATAGGCAGCCCGCACCTGAGCAGCTGTAGCTGCGTCCCCTCGCCGCAATCGACCAGGAAGGAGCGGCGGTGCACGCTAACGAGCTGCGCCGAGGGGCAGCGGTTGACGGTGGGCATGGCAGAGCTGCTACCAAGTATGGTGACAGAGAAGTCCAAGGCTCAACAGTGTGTAGTAGGTTAGCTTCGTGTTGGCGCAGCGCTGCTGCCCGTGGTGGCTACCTGCTCCTCCTCGCGGCGGTTGGCGCAGGCGGCAGGAGCGCGTTCTTTATCTGGAGCGCGGTGGCGTTGGTGGGGTCAAGCTCCAGCATTTTTTCGCTGTAGGCAATGGCCTCCTCCCTGTTCTGCTCGGCGCCTTTTCCGTCGTCGTACTGCACGAGGTGGTAGTAGCTGAGGTAGCGGTACATTTCCAAGCGCTCGGTGAGGTAGATCTTGGGCGTTGTGGGGGCGGCGAGGTCGTTTTCGAGGTTGATGGCGAGCGCGGCTTCGTAGTAGGGCTTGGCGAGGCCGACGGTGGCGTCGGGGTCGCGCAGCGAGTTCACGCGGGCGCGAAAGAGCATCGGCTGGTACTTCTTTTCGGCTGTGCCAGAGCTGTCCACCACCATGCCAAAGATGGAGTCGGACTGAAGCAGGTAGAGGTTAACCTTTGCTGCAATGGTCACGGAGTCCAGCGAGGGGTCTTGCAGGGCCATGTTGTAGGCGGGGTTTCCGGCCAAGTAGAGGTAGCGGGCGGTGGTAAAGTAGTCGGCCAGCGTTATCGCCCCGCCGTCGGCGCCCACCTCCTCAATGTAGAGGTTGTTGTACTCGGCAGCCAGCGCCGGGTACTTTGCCCTGCTTAGGTTTTCGGACATCAGCTTGTACTCGCCGGCTTTAAGCTTTTCGCTGGCCCTCTCAGCTTCGTTGGACATGCGTATGGCTTTGTTGTACTGCTCCACCGCTTGCTCCACCTGCTGGCTCAAGCAGAGGATGTTGCCGTAGGTGGCGAGGTCGCGGGGGATGTACTTGTTCTTTCCCAGCGGCAGGCCGAAGAACTTCTCGATGCTGGCCGTTGCGTGCGCCTTGTCGTCTTCGAGGGTCTTGCTGCGCAGGACGAGGGATGCGCTATCGCGCCCCCAGCGCTGCGCTATGTTCTTCTGCTGGATGATGGCAGCGCTGTACATTTGCAGGCGGTTGAGCACAAAGCTCTGCTGGTCTTTCTGCAAGCCCAGCAGCGTCATTTCCTTGGCTTGGTCGTAGCGCTCGGCGAAGAATAGCGAGGCGGCGTAGTCGGTGATGTCGCCCACGGGGCTTGTGCTCTGGTCGATGTACGCCTCGTAGATGGCAATAGCCCGCTCGTAGAAGCCAAGGTTGTAGAAGGCTCGCGCCATGTAGCGCTTTGACAGCAGGTAGTCGGGGTTCTTGTCCTGCACCTCGTTGAGGCGCGACAGGGACTCGTTGGGGTTGATGTCCACGTAGATTTGGGCTATTTTGATGTAGGGCACCAAGTAGGCGTCGTTGAGGAGGATAGCCTGCTCGTAGTGGCCGGCGGCGCCTCCCACATCGCCCTTGGCCTCGCTCAGGTCGCCACGCATCATAAAGGCCAGCGGCGAGGTTTTATCGGACTTTTCGGCGGTGTTCACCATTTTTTCGGCGGCAGCCGACACCTTTTTCTCCAGCTTCGGGTCGGTAACGGCGGGCAGCTGGTCGTAGTATGCCTTAGCGATGGCAATAAGCACCTCCGCGTTCTTCTTGTTTGCCTTCGAGATGTCCGTCAGGCTTTTGATGCCGGCCTCCACGTCGGACTTCAGGGTAAAGCGCTCCAGCCCCACGCTGTTGAGGGCGTAGGTGGGGTCGGCTGCCAGCCCTTGCTGGTACAGGGTTCTGGCCTGCTCGAAGTCGCCGCCGGCGTAGGCAATTTCGCCGAGGTAGTAGCTCGATTCTGCCTTGCTGCTGCTCAGCTGCGCCTCGAAGGCAGGCTTGGCCAAGTCGTACTGGCCTGTGCGGAAATAGTCCACGGCTACGTTCTGTGCGTTGGCAGCAACGCCACCTGTCAGCAAAGTGAGCAAGCTAAAGAAATACTTTTTCATGAGGTTGTTAGTTTTAAAGTATAAAAAATTAAAAAGGCTTATTTCCACTATCATTCATCGCTAAACTTCTCCTTGACCTGCACCGTGCGTATAGGCTTAGTGGCAGGCACCAAGCCCGATTTCAGAATAATCCGCTGCCCCCTGTCGCTTGCCACAAAGCTGGTGAAGCCCGCCGGCAGCGTGCCGCGCAGGTCGGTAAGCACCACGTAAACATCTCGCGTGAGCGGGTAGCTGCGCAGGTGCAGGTAGGCAGGGTAAGGCTTGTAGCTGCTGCTGGGCATGGCAGGGTGGAGCTGGCTCACCGACATCACCCGAATTTTATTGGTGAAGCTCAGCTGCGCCGTATCGTTGGGGTTGCTAATCCAGTTAACGCCGATAACGCCCAGCGCGTTGGGCGTTTTGGCCACGTAGTCCAGCACCGCTTGGTTGTTGCTCACGGCGCTCAGCTGCGTTTCGGACAGGCGCTCTCCCTTGCAAATTGAGTCGTGGATGAAGCGCACCGTGCTGGAGCTTGGGTTGTCAAACACCACCCTGATTTCGTTCAGCGGCGAGGCGGGGTTCAGCTGCTTCCACGAGGTAATTCGTCCGGTCATCACCTCTTGCAGCGTGGCCACGCTGATGAGCGAATCAACGTTTGTCCTGTGAATAATCAGCGCGATGCCGTCAACGGCAATCTTTTGGGAGCGCGGCGCCAGCTGCTTGTTGCCGTGCCTGATGTGCTGCTTTTCCTGCTCCGTCAGGTCTCTTGCAAGGATGGCCAGCCTAACGCTATCTTGTAGCAGCAGGTCAACCGCCTCCTTTTCGCCCGCGTAAACGGGCAGCAGGGCGGCCTCCTGATTCAGCGCCTCAAAAACGTCCACCTCCTCCTGCACGATGTGGGCAAAGCAGTCATCGCTTACGAAGGTGGCCACGCCGCTTGTAGGCGTATCCATTCTCGTAATGCGCTTGCGGTTGTCGCAACCCGTAAGCAGTAAAACGCTCACCAAAAGTATGGTAAACCTGCCCATATCAAAAGTTATATACATCAAAAATCATGTTCGCCCAATAAGCCTGTAGGTTTTGTAGCCACGCAGTATGCCGTATGCAAATATAAGCCCTCCGAATACCCAGCGCACCGCCAAATTTTTGTCGTCCGTTGGGTCATTTTGCTCGTTGTAGCGGATGAACAGCGGGGTGAACGCTATCAGGTAGGCAATGCCGATGTAGGCAAGCGCCATAGCCCCTCCCCAAAGCATACGAAACGACAATTTGCTCTTAACCATCTCTTGTCTCCCAGAAAAGCTACCGCATTTTCACCTCTTTAACCGCACTAAAACGAAGAACGAGCAGATGTGAATACCCCCGCTCGTACGTCCGAAACGCTTTCTTCTGCATGTTCTCAAACGTTTAACTTCAACAGCGTGCCCAGAACAGGACTCGAACCTGCACAGCCTTGCGACCGCTAGTCCCTGAAACTAGTGCGTCTACCAATTCCGCCATCTGGGCATTTCACAGCCGTTTGAAGAACATTTTTCACTTCGTGCCCAGGACAAGAGTCGAACTTGCACACCGTAACCGGCGCCACCCCCTCAAAGTGGTGCGTCTACCAATTTCGCCACCTGGGCTTTTTCCTTTAAGGGCTACAAAGGTATAAAAATATTGCGAACAACAAAATTATTTGTGCAAAATATGATAATTTACCAGTCTGTCAATAGGATAGTGCAGAATTTCAGGCGAGTTG
>JAITMY010000018.1 GCA_031290755.1 Prevotellaceae bacterium | reverse complement strand
ATTACGGGGCGCTCAACCGCAAGGAGAATACCGTGCTGGTGGACATGGATGCCCACCGCCGCGAAATCCTTGCCCTTGAGCGGCAGGAGGGCAAGGATTTTGTGAAGAGCGACATCTTCTCGCAGCCGGTGGCCTTCAGCGGCCCCGTGGAGATAAAAAATGCTGAGGAGGCCTTGCTCGCCTCGCTCAACGCCTACAATGAGGTGCGCCCGAGCTACATGGCGGGGCTTCTTGGCGTATCCGAGGAGGAGGTGGCCGCCCGGCTGGAGGGTAAAATCTTCTACAACCCGCTATCTCCTACCGGCTACGAGATCGCTGCGCAGCTGCTATCCGGCAACGTGGTGGAAAAAATCGACAGGCTCACCCGCTACGCCGGTCAGCACCCTGACGATGCTAAGGTAGCTGCCTCCATCGCCGCGCTGCAAAAAGTGGTGCCGGAGAAAATCCCATTTGAGCTGCTGGAGTTTAACTTCGGGGAGCGCTGGCTGCCGGGAAAGTTCTACAACGACTTTGCCTCGCACCTGCTCAACACCACGGTAGCCGTTCAGTACCACCCCGCGGCGGACACCTTCGTGGTCAGCGCCGACGGCGCCGGCTACCGCCCCGAAATCTCCGAAAAGTACTGCGTTCGCACCGCCTCGCGCAGCTACAACGGGCTGCACTTGATGCAGTACGCCCTGCTGAACACCACGCCCAACATCACCAAAACCGTTACGGTAAACGGCGAGGAGCGCAAGGTGCGGGACGCCGAGGCCGTTCAGCGGGTGGGCGCCGTGGTGGAGCAAATCCGCAGCGCGTTCACCGCGTGGCTCTCCGCGCAGCCCAAGGCGGTGCAGGACGAAATCACCGACCTCTACAACCGCAAGTTCAACTGCTTCGTAAAGGCCACCTACGACGGCGCGCACCAGACATTCCCTGACCTGTCCTTCGCCAAGCTCAAGTACACCGACCTGTACGCCAGCCAGAAGAGCGCCATCTTCATGCTCAAGCAGAACGGCGGCGGCATCATCGACCACGAGGTGGGCGGCGGCAAAACCATGATCATGTGCTGCGCCGCCCACGAGATGAAGCGGCTGGGGCTGGCCAGCAAGCCCATGATTATTGGGCTAAAGGCCAACATCCAGCAGATTGCGGAGGCGTACAGGGAGGCCTACCCCAGCGCTAAAATCTTGTACCCGGGCAAGGAGGAGTTTAAGGAGTATAACCGCAATAAGTTTCTGCACAAGATTAAGAATAACGCGTGGGATTGCGTTATCCTCACCCACGAGCAGTTTGGGCAGATCCCGCAGTCGCTCAACGTGCAGCGGGGCATCTTGCAGGAGGAGCTGCACGCCGCCGAGGAGAGCCTGCACGTGCTCAACCGGGGCGCGAGCGCCACCAAGGGGCAGCTGCGGGGGTTGGAGAAAAGAAAGATTTCCATCGAGGCCAAGCTCTCGCGGGTGAGCGCAGCGCTGGCCGCAAAAAAGGACGACGTGCCGGACTTCAACACCATGGGCATTGACCACCTCTTCGTGGACGAAAGCCACTACTTCAAAAACCTGATGTTTACCACGCGCCACAACCGCGTGGCCGGCTTGGGCAGCTCCAGCGGCAGCGGGCGGGCGCTAAACCTGCTGTACGCCATCCGCACCATCCAGCAGCGCTCCGGCAGGGACTTGGGCGCCACCTTCCTCTCCGGCACCACCATCAGCAACTCGCTCACGGAGCTGTACCTAATCTTTAAGTACCTGCGCCCGCAGGCGCTGGAAAAGCAAAACATCCACTCCTTCGATGCGTGGGCGGCGGTGTACGCCAAGAAAACCTCCGACTACGAGTTCTCCGTTACCAACGAAATCGTTCAAAAAGAGCGCTTCCGCCACTTCATCAAGGTGCCCGAGCTGGCGGCGTTCTATGGGGAGGTTACTGACTACAAAACCGCCGCGGACATCGGCATTCAGCGCCCCGAAAAAAATGAGGTGCTGTACAGCATACCCCCCACGCCGGCGCAGGAGGCGTTCACCAAGCAGCTGGTAGCCTTTGCCAAGTCCGGCGATGCCACCCTGCTTGGCCGCGCTCCCTTAGACGAAAACGAGGAAATGGCAAAAATGCTCATCGCGACCAACTATGCCCGTAAGATGTCGCTGGACATGCGGCTCATCGACCCCACGCTGTACGAAGACCACGTGGACAACAAGATTAGCCACTGCGCAAGGAAAATCCACGAGTACTACCAAAAGTTTAATGCGCAAAAGGGTACGCAGTTCGTTTTTTCTGACTTGGGTACCTACAAAAAGGGCGAGTGGAACGCCTACGAGGAGCTCAAGCAGAAGCTGGTGGACAGGGGTATCCCCGCGGATGAAGTAAAGTTTGTGCACGACGCCACCACCGACAAGAAGCGCGAGGCGCTGTTTAAGGACATGAGCGAGGGCAGGGTGCGCGTGCTCATAGGCTCCACGCAGAAGCTGGGCACCGGGGTGAACGCGCAGGAGCGGGCGGTGACCGTGCACGACTTGGACACGCCGTGGCGCCCGTCCGACCTCGAGCAGCGCCACGGGCGGGCGGTGCGCACCGGCAACGAAATCGCGAAGATGTTCAACGGCAACAAGGTGGACGTCTTCATCTACGCCACCGAGCGTACCTTGGATACCTACAAGTTTAACCTGCTACAGAGCAAGCAGACGTTCATCTCTCAGATAAAAAGCAGCAAGCTGGGCAGCCGCTCCATCGACGAGGGCGGCATGGACGAAGCCGCGGGGATGAGCTTCGCCGAGTACGTGGCCGTGCTCTCCGGCGACACCCAGCTGCTCGAAAAGGCCAAGCTGGACAAGAAAATCGCCGTGCTGGAGAGCGAGCGCACCACGTTTTACCGCAGCAGGGTGGAGGCCGTCAATAAAATCAAATCTATTAGCGAGAAGGTGGAGGCCAATAGCAAAGCTATAGAGAGCTTGCAGGCAGACTTCAAAACATTTAGCCAACATAGCGCGGCAGAAACATTATCAAAAGGCAAGTATGGTATTCCGCTGGAAAATTCAAAAATATGTATTGCGGTTCCACACCTTAACGATTTTGTTAGCACCGATATTCAGGCTATCGGCAAAAAGCTGGTTGACATCAGCGAAAACGCAAGCACTCTCCGCCTGGGCGAGAGCAACGGCGACCTTGTCCCCATCGGCACGCTCTACAAAGATTTCAAAATAGTGGTGCGCACGGAGAGAACGTGTAAGGAGGGCAGCTTTGAGCTGCTTCAGCAAAACCGCTTTTTTGTCGAGGGCGCCAGCGGCATTAAATACCAGTACAATAACGGTATTCTTGCCAAAGACCCTGCAAAGGCTTGCGCCAATTTTACCAACGCTTTGTGCAAAATCCCCGAGCTGATTGAGCGGCACGAGGCAAAAATGGCCGAGCTGAAGCAGCCGCTGCCCGTGCTCAGTGAAATGGCCGGCGCTGCATGGGGCAAAGAGGCGGAGCTACTGGCGCTGAAGGCAAGCCTAACAGCGTTGAGCCGCAAAATAGATGATAGCCTTGCCGAAGAAAAAGAGGGGGTAGCCCCACAACATGAGCGGCAGAAACAAGCACAGCCGGCAAAACCACAAGCGATTTCCATCAATGTCCCTACCACAATTGGCGGCGTGGCGCTCACCCCCGAGCAGCGAAAGGCGCTGGCCAGCGGCGCAACCCTCCACTTGGAGGGCTTAACCAGCAAGAAAAGCGGGCAGAAGTGCGCATCGGACGTGCGGTGGA
>JAITMY010000110.1 GCA_031290755.1 Prevotellaceae bacterium | reverse complement strand
ACAGCACAGGCAGCGGCGTAGCCAAGAACTCGCTCACCGACAGCGAGGCCGCGCAGTACACGTTGGAGAACGTCCTGGGCAGCGACGGCTGGAACCCGCGTAGCAAAACCGAAATCACCGCCGCCGCCACGCTCACCGCCGACACCGTAAGCATCTCGTGGGCGGCTGTGGACTACGCCCTCTGCTACGTGGTGTACCGCAACGGCCAGCAGCACACCTTCACCACCGCTACCACCTACACGCCCGCCGGTGCCGAAGCCGACACCATCGCCATTTACACCGTGCAGGTGGCCGCCGAAAGTGGGGCGTTGAGCGATATGTCGAATGCCGTGCACCTCGCAGCTGCCCCAGCTGCCATGCCACCCATACCCACAGCCGTAGCAACAGCTCCCACCACCCCGCTATTGCTCTACCCCAACCCCACCAACGGATTGCTCACCGTCAACGCCAGCGCCCGCAGCCAGCTGGAGGTGTTCAACGCCCAAGGTGTCCTTGTGCACAGCTGCCTTGTTGAGGGCAAGGCCAGCATCAACCTTAGCCAGCTGCCCGCAGGTATTTACCTGGTGAAAATGGAGGGGAAAATGGCTAAGGTGGTGAAGCAATAAGCTTGTGAGGGCGACCCTCGCGGTCGCCCTCTCCTCCTACAACCCAACATCAGACTTTTTACTACCTTTGCACCCAAACCAAACAAAAAAATATCCCGTAATGAAACACATTCTGCTACCCCTCGTCGCGCTGGGGTTAATGCTGGCGAGCGCTGAAACGCTCAACGCTGCCGACAAGAAGCTCAAGGCCGGACAGACCGAGGTAACCTTCAAAACAGACATCCTCTCGGAGCACTGCAAGCTCCGTGTCGAAAAGGTCATCCCCTTCCAAAAAGGCGTGGACGACATGGACATCCAAATCGCTGACGGCACGGTGAAGGTGGTGTTCAGAACAGCGAAGACATCGGTCGAAAACATCAAGAAAGCCATCGAGAAAATGGACTACACGGTGGAGGTTGTCGACCAGCGAACGGAGCCTAAACAGGAACCTGATAAAAAATAGCGCGATGGTAGATTTCCTAAAAATCAATGCTGCCGACAACGTCGCGGTGGCGCTGGTGGCGCTGCCTGCAGGCCGTCGGCTGGAGGTGGATGGCGTTGGCCTCACGCTGCGTGCCGACATCCCTATGGGGCACAAGTTTGCCCTCACGCCGTTGAGCGTCGGCCAGCACGTGCTGAAGTACGGCTACCCCATTGGTCATGCCGTGGCGCCCGTTGAGGCAGGCGGCTGGGTGAACGAACAGAACATCAAAACCAACCTCGAAGGTCTGCTCAGCTACGCCTACTCGCCCACCCGCAGCGAGGCTTGCTACGCCAACCGCAACCTCAGCTTCCGGGGCTACCGTCGTGCCAACGGTGAGGTGGGCGTGCGCAACGAAATCTGGATTGTGCCCACCGTGGGCTGCGTCAACGGCATTGCCACCGAGCTGGCCGAGCGCCTGCGCCGCGAAGCAGACATGAGCCACATCGACGCGGTGGTAGCCTTTCCGCACAACTACGGCTGCTCGCAGCTGGGCGACGACCACGAAAACACGCGAAAAATCTTGCGCAACATGGCGCTGCATCCCAACGCTGGCGCGGTGCTGGTGCTTGGCCTCGGCTGCGAGAACAACCAGCCCGATGCCTTCAAAGAATTTCTGGGCAGCAGCTACGACAGCCAGCGCGTGCAGTTCCTCGTGGCGCAAAAGGTGGACGACGAGTACGAGGAGGGCATGAAAATCCTGCGCAAGCTGCACCACCTCGCTGCCGCCGACCGGCGCACCGACATCCCGCTCTCCGAGCTGCGCGTAGGCCTCAAGTGCGGCGGCTCCGACGGCCTTTCGGGCATCACCGCCAACCCGCTGCTGGGCGCGTTCTCCGACTTCCTCGCGGCGCAAGGCGGCACGTCGGTGCTCACCGAAGTACCCGAAATGTTTGGCGCCGAAACCATCCTGATGAACCGCTGCGCCACGCCCGACATCTTCGACAAGACGGTGCAGCTCATCAACGACTTCAAGGACTACTTCGTGCGCAACCGCCAGCCCATCTACGAAAATCCATCCCCCGGCAACAAGGCTGGCGGCATCTCCACGCTCGAAGAAAAATCGCTTGGCTGCACGCAAAAGTCAGGCACGTCGGAGGTGACGGACGTGCTGATGTACGGCGAGCGCCTTACGCATCGCGGCCTCAACCTGCTCAGCGCACCGGGCAACGACCTCGTGGCGGCCACCGCCCTGGGTGCCGCCGGATGCCAGCTGGTGCTGTTCACCACCGGACGCGGAACGCCGTTCGGCAGCTTTGTGCCCACGGTCAAAATTTCGACCAACACGCCCCTCGCCCGCAGCAAGCCCAGGTGGATTGACTTCAACGCCGGCACCATCGTGGAGGGCGAAAGCCTGAGCGAGGCCGCCGAGCGCTTCATCGCCTACATCATCGCCATCGCCAGCGGCGAAAGGGTGAACACCGAGCTGAAGAATTTTCGGGAGATTGCGATATTTAAGACGGGGGTTACGCTGTAGGATTTGGCTAAATCTTTTTTTGAGGTGCTATTCACGGCGGCGATATGGATAACATGTCAAGCGTCCTGCCGTGCGCACGGGTGAAAGGCGTTCCCCGAATGAGGCCTGTGCTCCGTGCGCAAGACCACACACGCATCGTTGGCTACTAAGGTTGCCTGACAAAATAAG
>JAITMY010000077.1 GCA_031290755.1 Prevotellaceae bacterium | reverse complement strand
ACAGCTGGCGGACGTTGACCACCGCATCGACCGCGACGTGGCGGGCGTCAAGGCCGCCATCAACGCGGCGCTGTACAGCCTCGACGCCGCGGTGGTGGAGGCCGCGCGCCAGCTGCACGCCCGCCTCAAAGAGTTTGGCGACCTCAGGGCCAAGTCGTACGAGGAAGAATCCGCCGCCATACAGGTGCTGCTGGGCGACTTTGCGGGCGCCTACGCGCAGCAGGTAGCCCTTGTGGGGCTGGCCATGTGGGTGGCCGACTTGCAGGCCGCCGAGGCGGAGTTTACGGCGCTGTTTGCCCAGCGCAACATCGAGCTGGCCGACCGCCCGCAGGAGAACCTGCGCGACGTGCGCCGGCAAATTGAGGCGGTGTACCACCAAATCACCACCTGCGTAGACGCCAACATCGTGCTGGGCGGCGAGGCCACCTGCGGCGAGCTTGCGCGGCAGCTCAGCGAGGAGGTGAAGTACTTCAACGAGCACAGCCACCACCACGCCAAGCACGACCTGCACCACGCCGCGGTGGACAGCATCGCCGACCAGCCCTTTGCCGGCAAGGCCGTAACGCCCATCCCCACCGTGCGCTACACCGACAGCAAGGGCGCCACGCTGGAGCTGACCTTTGCCAAGGACTTCACGCTAACCTACAAGGACAACGACCGCGCGGGCACGGCGGAGGTCATCATTCACGGCAAGGGCGCGTACAAGGGGGCGAAGGTGGTAACGTTTAACGTAGCGTCGGGGCGGGGGGGCTTTAGTAGAGACGTTGCGCGCAACGTCTCTACTAAAGCGCGGCATTACAAATGCCGCGCGAAAGCCTAAAAATGTTTACCTTTGCACTTTGAAACGTTACATTAAAATTCAGCAGCTATGGCAACTATTGCATTGTTTTATGGAATTATTATCTCCATATTTTATAGGGATAATCAACAACATTCTATTCCTCATATTCACGCCGATTATCAGGGGTGTAGCGCCGTGCTTTCTATCCCCGATGGCGAAGTGCTGGCGGGGGAAATTCCCAGTAAAAAGTTGAAGCTTGTACGCGCGTGGATTGAAATTCATAGCGAGGATTTATTGGCAGACTGGGAGCTGGCGGTGAACGGCAAAACGGTATTTACGATAGAGCCTTTACGATAAAAATTATGAACCCAAAAGTTATAAAAGTTCAGCCCGAACAAGATTACGTGCTTCGCCTTTGGTTTACCAACGGCGAGGAGAAACGTTTTGACATGAAGCCTTACTTGGATGATGAGGTATTTCGTCCTTTGAAAAATAACGCAGTATTCTGCTCTGCAACGCCGTTTTTAGGTAGCGTTACGTGGTCAAATAATTCTGATTTGAGCTACGATACGCTGTATGTAGAAAGCAGGTAACAGCAGGGGTAGCGGGCTTCATCGCCACCTGCGTGAGCTAATAAAAACCATATCGCATGATTGTTGTAACAGGCGCAGCGGGCTTCATCGCCAGCTGCATGGCAGGGGCGCTCAACGCGCGGGGGTACCGCGACTTGGTGCTGGTGGATAACTTCTCGCACGAGGAGCGGAGGCCGAACTACGAGGGCAAGCAGCGCACGGCGCTGGTGGCGCGGGAGGAGTTTTTCGAGTGGCTCGACGGCCACCACCGCTACGTTGAGCTGGTGCTACACCTCGGCGCCCGCTCGGCCACCACGGAGGCGAGCGCCGAGGTGCTCGGCGAGCTCAACCTGCGCTACTCGCAGCGGGTGTGGGGCGCCTGCGCTGCGCTCGGCCTGCCGCTCATCTACGCCTCGTCGGCGGCCACCTACGGGCTGGGCGAGCAGGGCTACTCCGACAGCCACGAGGTGGTGGAGAAGCTGCGCCCGCTGAACCTCTACGGCAAGTCGAAGAACGATTTCGACAGGTGGGCGCTGGCGCAGGAGCAGGCGCCGTTCTTCTGGGCGGGGCTGAAGTTCTTCAACGTTTACGGCCCCAACGAGTACCACAAGCAGCGCATGGCCTCGGTGGTGCTGCACGCCTACGAGCAGATACGGCGCACGGGCGCCATGCAGCTCTTCCGCTCGCACCACCCCGACTACCCCGACGGCGGCCAGCTGCGCGACTTCGTTTACGTGAAAGACCTCTGCGAGGCCATGATGTTCCTGATGGAGGAGCGCCCGCAGTCGGGCATCTACAACATGGGAACAGGCCAAGCCCGCACGTTTCTGGACTTGGTGAAGAGCACCTTCAGGGCAATGGGCGCGCCCGAGCGCATTGGCTACATCGACACGCCGGTGGACATTCGCGACAAGTACCAGTACTTTACGCAGGCGGACATGGGCAAGCTGCGCAGCGCGGGCTACGCCAAGCCGTTCACCTCGCTGGAGGACGGCGTGGCGGACTACGTGAAGGGCTACCTCATCCCCCACGCCTACTGCTAAAAGCCTTTTCGCAGGTCGAGCACCACCGGCAGGTGGTCGCTGATGCCGCCGTGGTAGCGGAAGCCCTCGTAGGTGCGGCAGGGCTTTTCGCCGGCGTAGCGCTCGTCGGGCTCGAGGAGAAAGGGCGCCGCGAAGACGTAGTAGTCCGCCGGCAGGCAGTACAGGGGCGCCTCGCGGTTGAGCAGGTTGCCCGACACGAACATGAGGTCTATCACCTCCCACATCCCCTGATATTTGAGGCTTCCGACGCCGGCGCTGTGCAGCGGCAGCGCGAGGTTGTAGAGGCTGTCGCGGGCGCAGCCGCCGAGGTGCGTCGAGGCGCCGAGGCCTTGGCTCACGCAGCGGCTGTCGGGCGTGTCGTTGAAGTCGCCCATGATGACGAGGCTGGCGTTGGGCGATGCGGCGAGGATGGAGTCGGCAATGCGGCGCAGGAGGCCGGCAGCGGCCATGCGGCTACCCTCGGAGGCCGCGGCGCCGCCGTACTTCGAGGGCAGGTGGCACACCATGACGTGCAGCGTGTCGAGCGCGTTGACCACCCCCTTGGCGAGCAGGATGTCGCGCGTGGTGCGGTGGCTGGGGAGCACGGTGGTGAAGAAGCGGGCGCCCAGCAGCCGGAACGTTTCCTTGTTGTAGAGCAGCCCCACGTCTATCCCGCGGGTGTCGGGCGACTCGCGGTGCACCACGCCGTAGGGGAACTTGGCCAGCGGCGTTTCGTAAGCAATGCGGTTGAGCACGAAGCGGCTTTCCACCTCGCACACGCCAATCAGGTCGGGCGGGGCGGCGCCGCCCACCGCGGCTATGACCTTGAAGATGCCGCTGGTTTTTTCTACGAAGCGGCTCCACGTCCAGTGGCGCGGGCTGCTTTCGGAGAACTCCTTGTTGGGCATCAGGCTGTCGGCGAAGGGCGAGAAGTAGTTTTCGAGGTTGTAGAACATGAGCCTCAGGCCGCCCTCGCTGCGGGGGCGCGTTTGGGCGCTGCCGCTCCACGCGGCAAGGAGCAGGGCGCACAGGCCCCCCACGGCTATGCTACGGCAGCGGCCTGTACGCATAGCAACCTAAGCTAAAGTCTTGTAGCAGCACCCGGCTGTACCCGTCCAAATCTGCGGCGTACTGTAGGGCGATGTCGGGCAGGCCTGCGTTGATGGCCGGCGAGCTGCTTTGCAGGCGGAAGTTGCCTTGGGCAGCGTCCACGAACAGCGGGTTGCGCCTGTCCACGCCTGCGTAGCGGGCGGTGTCGCTC
>JAITMY010000071.1 GCA_031290755.1 Prevotellaceae bacterium | reverse complement strand
AGAACATCTACCCTGAGGAGATTGAGTCGGTTATCAACAACTTTAAGTACGTAACCGACTCGCTGGTGGTGGAGCAAAAAGGCCGCTTGGTGGCTATGGTAAGCTTCGACGCCGAGGCGCTCGACCAAAAGCTGCACGAGCTGCGCGTGGAGGCCGAGTGCTACCTCAAGCAGCTCATGTGCGAGCTGCAAGCCTACGTCAACGCGCACGTAAGCCGCTTTTCGCAAATCTCAATGGTGGTGGCGCTCCCCGCGGGCTTTGAGAAGACCTCAACGCTGAAAATCAAGCGCTACCTCTACACCTCGCAAAAGTAAAAAGCGCACCGCCCCGCCGCCAGCTGCGGGAGGTGCCTCGCCTGCATTTGCCGCAGCGCCTCTACGCCTCCCGTGGAAAAGAAATCGTAGCGGGGCGCGGCGGCAGGGTCGCTACACAGCAAGCCTCGCTGCTCCAGCAGCCGCTTTGCCTGCGCCGCCACCGCCGGCGCGGGGTTGACCACCGCCATGCTGCCCTGCGTAACCTCCTCAATGGCGGCCTGCAAAAACGGGTAGTGCGTGCAGCCCAGCACGAGCACGTCCACGCCGTCGTCCACCATCGGTTGCAGGTAGGTTCGCAGCAAGGCCAAGGCCTCGGGCGAATCCTCTCTACCGGCCTCCACCAGCTCCACAAGGCCATCGCCCACCGCAAGGTGCATCCTCACCCCCGCCGCGTGGCGAGCTTGGGTCTGCCGAAACAGCCGCCCCTGCAACGTCCCGCAGGTGGCCAAAATCCCAACGCTGCGGGTTTTACTCTGCTCGGCTGCGGGCTTCACCGCAGGCTCCATGCCCACAAACGGCACGTGGGGGTACCGCCTGCGCAGCTCGTCAATGGCCGCGGCGGTGGCGGTGTTGCAGGCCACCACGATGAGCTTGCACTTTTTTTGCAGCAGAAAATCCACTACGGCCACCGACAAGCTCAGCACCTCGTGCGCAGGGCGGTTGCCATACGGACAGTGCGCAGCGTCGGCCACGTAGCAAACGCTTTCGCGCGGCAGCAGCAGCGCCAGCTCCCGCAGCACCGACAGCCCCCCCACCCCCGAATCGAAAATTCCTATGCCATCATTAGAATACATTGCTTATCTTTACAGCAAAATGAAGCGATAACTACTATGCACCTTTTTTACACGCCCGATATTATCGGCGAAACATACACGCTCTGCGAGGAGGAGTCGAAGCACTGCGTGAGGGTGCTGCGCCTGAACGTTGGCGACACCGTGCACCTCATCGACGGCCACGGGGGGCTGTACACCGCGCAAATCAGCAGCGCACACGACAAGCGCTGTACGGTGCACGTAGCCCACGCTCAGCAAGAGTTTGGCAAGCGCAGCTACCACCTGCACATCGCCATTGCCCCCACCAAAAACGTAGAGCGCTACGAATGGTTTTTGGAAAAAGCTACCGAAATCGGCATTGACGAAATAACCCCGCTGCTGTGCGAGCGCTCGGAGCGGAAAGCGGTGAAGCACGACCGCTCGGAGAAGGTTATCACCGCCGCGGTGAAGCAGTCGCTGAAGGCCTACCACCCACGGCTCAACCCCATGCAGGGCTTCGCGGACTTCGTTGCCCAAGGGTTCGAGGGCGTGAAGGGCATTGCCCACTGCATGGACAGCCCCAAAACGCCGCTGCCCCTTGCCGTCAGCCCCCATAGCCGGCTGCTGATGTTGGTTGGCCCCGAGGGCGACTTCAGCCCCTCCGAGGTGGACATTGCGCGGCGGCACGGGTTTGCTGCGCTGAGCTTGGGCGCCGGTCGGCTACGCACCGAAACAGCCGGCGTGGTAGCCTGTAGCATGGTCGCCGCCCTCAACCTGTAAGCCCCTGCGCTCTGCGCAGGCGACCTACTGCGCCTTGCGCGGAGCGTTCACCTTGCCGGCAGAGCCTGCCGCCTTGGACGAGGCCGGCTTGAAGCTCTTGGCGGGGGCTGCTTTTTTCGCCGCTTTAGCGGGGGCCTTAGCAGGCGCCTTCTCCGCCGTTGCAGCAGCAGCCTTGTCCTCCTCCGCCGCTTCCTCCTCCTTCACCTCAAAATCGAGCATCTCGTTTTTTTGAAGCAAGTTGTACCACGCTATCATCTTCTTGATGTCCGACAGGTAAACCCTTTCCTTGTCGTACGTCGGAAGAAGCTCGGCGAAGTAGCTCCTCAGCTGCTCGTCGCCGGTGGCCTTGGGATCAATGGATTGCTCCCCGTTGCACTTCTCCTTGAGCGCCTTCAGCACCACGTGCAAAGGCGCCTCCTCGCCGCTGGTGAACACGGCGACATCGCCCAAGTTGCTCATCTTTGCGGAAATGGGAATGTTGACGCGCCTTTTGTCCACCAGCGACTCCACAATGATGCCGCCCCACCCCTTTGAAATGAGCTTAAATAATCCGGGCTGCCCCGTTACTGCTAAAATTTCCTTTAATTCCATACCCTTAGCCTATTAACATTTAACTTGCTCACAAACACTTCACATCCTGCGAAGTTAAAAAAAATATCGTAGCTGCAACGCCTCTCCAAAAATAAAGTAAAAAAAAGCGCCGTGCCTCTTTTGAGTAAGCAGCAGCGCTCAGCTGCGAGCACCTTTGCAAAGCTCGCGTGCTTACACGGAGAGTATGGTGGTGGAGCTGGCGGGAGTCGAACCCGCGTCCAAACAAGGTCTTAGTGCGCTTTCTACATGCTTAGCAGGTCTTCGGTTTTCGTGGCTGCATCAGGCGAGCTGCTGCCGAATGTAGCCCTTAGCCCCTAAAGTTTCGCCGGATGCGCGAGGCAAGCGCCCGACTATCTCAAAATTGATGATACCCCGTATGCCCACAAGTTATTGAGCGGAACCATGAGCGGGATACTCGTCAGCCTGCTCCTTGAGCCGCCGATAAAGCTTTGGTCGTCTAACGACTAAGCAGCGAGTGCGTAATTGTTTTCGCCAGTTATGGCTTGCACATTGATATTTACGAGCTTCCGTACAACGCTCGGCATGCTTACACCTCAAGTCATCCTGCTGTCAAAACCAAGCAGCCCCAAAGCGTATAAGGCTGCAAAGGTAGCAAACTTTTTCCTACCATCGCGCTATAAAAAACCTCAAATGCGCGTTAGAAAAGCTAAATATCAAATGCTAAGGCGGGCGCAACCATTGCCTTAGCGCAAAAATACGAATAAATTAACAGTTCGGGGCGGCTAAAATGTTGCTTCAGGAAAAGAATGTTGCTATATTTGCTCTCGATGTATGGTTGTAGAGCACAGAAGAGTCCCCTATAAACGGTGGGGGATTCTTTATTTTTTTTACCCTAAACTACAGAACACTTTTATGGCATATACTTATTTAACAGAAAAAGGCTTGGAGAAGCTCCGCGCTGACTTGGACAAGCTGAAGTGCGTTGACCGACCGGCGGTTTCTCGCGCCATTGCTGAGGCACGCGACAAGGGCGACCTTTCGGAAAACGCAGAGTACGATGCGGCGAAGGATGCGCAGGGCCTGCTCGAAATGAAAATTTCGCAAATGGAAACCATGCTGGCCAACGCCAAAGTGATTGACGACTCCAAAATCGACACCTCCAAAATTCAGCTGCTCAACAAGGTGAAGCTTAAAAACTTGAGCAACAAAACCAGCATGGAGTACACTTTAGTTACCGAAAGCGAGGCCGACTTCAAGTCGGGCAAGCTCTCCATTGCCACGCCCATCGCCAAGGCGCTGCTGGGCAAAAAGGTGGGCGACGTGGTAGAGGTGAGCATCCCCGCGGGCACGCTGAAGCTGGAGGTGGTGGGCATAGCGGTGTAAGCCTTGCCGCACGTGCCTTTCAGCGTGCAGGGGGAATGGTAGAAGAACTCAACTTTTGATAAAACTATGAGCAGCATTTTCAGTAAAATAGCGCAGGGCGAAATTCCTTGCTACAAGGTGGCCGAAGACGACCGCTACTTTGCCTTTTTAGACATTAACCCCATCGCCAAGGGGCACACGCTGGTTATCCCCAAAAAAGAGGTGGACTACCTGTTCGACGTTGATGCGCAAACGCTAAGCGGGCTTTGGCTGTTCGCGCAAAAGGTGGCGAAAGCCCAGCAGGCGGCGCTGCCCTGCAAGCGTATCGGCGTGGCGGTGCTGGGGCTGGAGGTGCCCCACGCGCACATTCACCTCATCCCGCTCAATAGCGAGGCCGACGTGGACTTCAAAAAGCCCAAGCTGGAGCTGGAGAAGGAGGAGTTTGCCGCCATTGCTGAAAGCATCCGCGCAAGGCATACGGCGTAAACATCTCGTTTTAAACTTCTAAAAACATACAAAATATGGCTCTCGAAATTACCGATGGAACCTTTGAGCAGGCAGTGCTCAAAAGCGATAAACCTGTGATGTTGGACTTCTGGGCAACGTGGTGTGGCCCGTGCCGCGCCATTGCGCCGACTATCGAAGCGCTCGCCAAAGCCTACGAAGGGCGCGCGGTGGTGGGCAAGGTGGACATTGACGCCAACGAGCAAATCCCCGCGCGGTACGGCATCCGCAACATCCCCACGGTGCTGTTTTTCAAAAACGGCGAGGTGGTGGATAAGCTGGTAGGCTCGGCTACGCAAGGCGCGTTTGAGGATAAGCTCAAGGCGCTGCTGTAGCCGCCCTACCCCACCCCCAGCGCGTAGTGCTCTGCGAACCGCAGCAGCTCTATCAGCAGCGCAATGCCCATGTGGATGATTACGCCGCCCCAAATGTGCCGCGACTGGAACGCCACGGCCCCCAGAAAGTACCCGCCAAAGGCTGCTGACACCGCCTCCAAGCAGGGCTTGCCAAAGTGCAGCGACACGTACACCGCCACCATAGGCAGCACGGCGCTACGCCCCATCAGCCTTGCCATGCCGATGACCAGCGCACCGCGAAAAAACAGCTCCACCATCACGAAGTCGGCCATGTACACCAGCTCGAACGCGGCGGCGTTGAGCCACGCCAGACGGCCAAACACCTCGCCGAACACCCACGGCTTGTAGCTGGGGTAGTAGGCCAAAAAGTCGGGGGTGAGCGAGGCCAGCGCCAGTAGCGGGACTATGGCCACGTAGAGCCACAGGTAGGCCCTCACGTGGTGGCTGCCGCGGCACAAGCCGTAGAGACCCTTCACCTGCCTGTCCACCACCATGCGGAGCAGCGCCAGCACGGGCAGCACCAAGGTGAGGTTGCGCGTGCGCCACAGCACTTTCAGGAGGTAGCGCTGCTCGGTGGGCGTGGCGGCGCCGTCGAAGTGGAGCACCTCCTGCCACGAGAAGGTCTCGGTAAAGCTAAGCAGCAGGGTTAGCAGCAGCGCCTTGGCGTAGAGCGCGGGGCGGCGCAGGGCGGCATAGTCGCGCCGCAAGGCCAGCGTGGGGATGAGCGTAAGGAAGTAGATGCCCACGTAGCGCAGCGCGTGGTTGGCGTAGGGGTTGCCCAGCGGCAGCATGCCCTGCATAAAGCGCTGCCCCCACGCCGTGCCGTACATCAGCGCGAGGACGACCGCCAGCAGCAGCGCCGTATAGACGTAAGCCCACCTATGCGCGTCCTGCCGAGCGAACACCGCAAAGTCGCCGATAAGCAAGCGGATTTCCTTCATCATCTATCCCCCCACACAGCAAGCGCTCACTGCCCGCTGCCGCTAAAGGTGAGCCGCAGCCGCGCCAGCTCCTGCCCATCGTCGAGGCGCACGATGCCGAAGGGGTAGCCGCTGCCCTCCTGCGCCTCGCCCGCGTGCACG
>JAITMY010000046.1 GCA_031290755.1 Prevotellaceae bacterium | reverse complement strand
TAAAATCCTATAAGGTGCTGCGGCAACTTCAACAATTTGGGTACCATATACAACTTATAAAATAGGGAGGAGTAGCAAATGGTGGTGAAAAGAAGTATCATATTGTCGCTTTTTTTCCTTTGTTCAATCAATATAACAAATGCACAAGGGTACGAGACCATAGTTGGTTATATAGTATTTTTAAACCACAAAAATAATATAGAAGCTGGGATAGAATTATTTCTTCAACAGCATACCGAGTATCATAACTATAATGAATGGGAGAAAATTCTTCGAGGGACAGGACTGTCGTTACATCCTAAAACAGACAGTATTTTATATAATTTGAAACAGCAAAATTATTGGGTAGATATTTTTCATCAAAAAAAGAACAAAAAAAAGCCTAAAAAACTTTGAAAAAAGGGTTTTACCCCAGATAAAAGTGTATATAAAAAAAGTAAAGGGAAATGAACAGAGACAAATCTTTTATGCAGTATGGACGTTATTTCCTTAAAATTCAATGAATATGAAACGCAATGTTTTTCTACCAATGTTTGCAATTATCGTATCTGGGTGCTTATGTTACAATCCATTAGGCCCGGGTACTCGCATCATGGATCGCTTTAAAATTGAAGCAAAACCGCAAGAAATTGTGGAAGCAATAGATAGTTTTTTTATGCAACATCCTGATAATAGAATTACATGCGAAACAATTATGCTGTTAAATGATTCATGTGCACAATTGTCAAATTGTCAGGAGTGCAACTATTTAAAAGAAAAGTATAATTCTATAAACTCGTACGCGACAGGGGTAATTGGCCTTGAATGCCATTTTCGCTTCCTTAATAGCGATACAGCCCTTCTCTTATATGTTTCAAACGCTATTTTGTATGATAATGCGTATGCTGATGTTTGCTATCATGTTTATATCCCTAATGAGCGTTTAAGGCTAACTTCCTGTGATGTATCTACTAAAAAGCGCAAGTATTTCACAAAGCGTTTTAGGATTGAATTTGTGCTGGAAATTGAAAAAATAATTGCAGAAAACAGGAAGAAAAAGCAGCTAAACAGAGCAGTAAATTTGTAAAAAAATCTGTATGAAAAACAAAGCATTATTATTATTCATTTTATTTAATCAATGTTCTATAGTAGCACCTCCGCCACCAACACCAATTGTGTGCTATAAAAAAGTAGGTAATGCGACTTGGCAAGAGATGTTGCAAGCTGTGGATAGTTTTTTTGTACAACATCCAGAAATATGGTTGTCTCCGCAAGCTTTAAAACATGAACTTGCAAGATTACCAGACACTTCATGTTTACTCCTCTCCTATACGGATGCTCAAAAATTTTATTATGATAAACAAAAAGAATGGAGGAAAGGTAGTTTTCTTTTTCAATTTGCTAATAGCGATACCACTTTACAACTTGACATCTGTAATGATTCTTTTTATGGGAGTAAATATATGGATATTTGTCTTCGTTGTACCTACGATCCGACGAATTCATACCACGTTATCTATAATTCAAGTTTGAAAAGTAAGGAGCAGAAACAAATATCCGAAAAATTTAAAATGGAATTTGTGCTGGATATTGAAAAAATAATTGCAGAAAACAGGAAGAAAAAGTAGCTCAGCAGAGCAGTAAGCTTGTCGGTAGCAGAGGGCGGCATTTGCCCACCCTAACTAACGTACACCGCAAGCTCGTAAAAGTTTGCGGTTTCTTATTTGGTAGTTAGGAAAAATATACTATCTTTGCCAAGGGAGCCGGAAAAGAGAGAAACACCGGCGCCAAGTAAACAGTTAGTAAACATATAAACCAATTTTACCTTATGGACACAACTGCATTATCCAAGTTCTCGTATGGGCTGTACGTGGTCGGCGTGAAGACAGAAAGCGGCTTGGGCGGCTGCATCATCGATGCCGCGGGGCAGGTGGCAATGGGCGACAACCCCGTGGTAACGCTCGCCTGCAACAAGAAAAGCTACACCAACGAGTGTATCAAAGCCACGGGCGAGTTCACCCTCTCGGTGCTGCCGGCCAACGTTGACCCGTTTGTGGTGGGCAACTTCGGCCTGCAATCGGGGCGCGAGGTGGACAAGTGGGCCAACGTGCCCCACACCATTAAGGACGGGCTGCCGCTGCTTGACAACGCTGTGGCCTACCTGCGGCTGCGCGTGGTCAACTCGCTGGAGTTTGCCACCCACACCCTGTTTGTTTGCGAGCTTACCGACGCCGAAAACGGCGCCAACCCAGCCAAGCCGCTCATCTACGCCGACTACCAAGCGGCCATGAAGGAGGCCGCGAGCGAAACGCTCCAAAAGTCCAAAGAAAGCGGCGCGGCGCCCGCGCACCGCGTGCAATGGCGCTGCCTCATTTGCGACTACATCTATGACGGCGAAACGCCCTTTGAGGACTTGCCCGACAGCTGGCAATGCCCCCTCTGCGGCGAGGGCAAGAGTGCATTTGCAAAGGAAGAGGTGGAGTAGGAAAAGCCAGCAGGCCATTGCCTATTTTTACAAAGTGTTTGGATTTTCAAATTCTTTTACTACCTTTGCTATCGAATTAAGTGCTGGATTGGTTAGTGAGGCTGTCCCCTTCGGTGGGACTAATCCTAACCAATCCAAAACTTTTTTGTGCTCTACCCACTTTAACTTTTCACCCCCTAACTCTTCGGGGGTAGATTTTAAAAAGTCTTCCAGTAGGCGGCTATTGGTTTTGCCGTGAACAGTAGCAACTTCATTTACATTAAGCCTGCTTCCGTTCTTCGCTAGCCTAATCGCAATGGCTATTTTACGTCCGTCTTGTATTGTTAATTCGGTAACGATAACGGTAGAGGGGAGTTTTTTACCCCACTCATATACCACTAACGGCTCTTGAATAGCCTTTGCAAGCCCTTTCAGATCGTCGGGAGCAAGACCGTGCTTACCCAAATGCTCTTTGAGCACTTTTGGAGTAATGGTTATTTCTTTGGCTTGTACGCCCGCGGCCATTAGGCAAGCTAATGGCTTACCTAAGTGCAACTCCCCTTTTTGTGTGCCATGCTTAAAGTTGTGCAGCTCCTCGTTGAGCAGGGCATTGGCGGCTTCTAATGGCGGTGCGCCTTGCGCTTGGTTGAGTAGTGCCCCTTGTTCGGTAGAAATGTGCTGATTTTCTCCCTTTTGCACTTCGTAGTCGTCCATATCAGCAATAATTTAAAGATTTCCCTACAAAGGTACGCATTATTCCGCATCTTTTTTGCCCCCTCCCCCCAGCGCGCCTCCCCCGCGCTTACCTTAACCTATTTTTTGTGGTTTGAAAAATAGTCGTACCTTTACGCCCGTGAAGAAGGTAAGCAATAGGCAAAATGAACAAGCTGCTCCAGCTTTTTAGCAACAAGATTATGCTCACGGCGCTGCTGCTGGTGCTGCTGTGCGTGGGGGTGTGGCTGTACTTTTTTATCCGCGAGGGCGAAAAAAAGAACAGCATGGACGCCATGCGCTCCATCCCCGCCGACGCCTCCTTTGCGCTGCGCGTGAACGACCTTGGCCGGCTGACCCGCAAGCTAAGCTCGGAGGCAGCGCTGGCGCAGCTGATAGCCTCTGACGCTACCGCCGCCAAGCTGGCACGGCAGCTGCGCTACGTGGTGGACACGATGGCGCACGAGAACGAGGCCGTGGGCAGCCTCGCGCGGCAAACCATCTGGGTGTCGGCGCACGTGTTCGGCAAGGAGCTGTCCTTTTTGTTCTCGCTCAACCTGAGCGACAACCTGTACCTGAACAACGTGAAGCAAATCATCCCGCTGCTCGAAAAAAGCGGCTACCACGCGGCGGATAAGCCCTACGACGACGAGCGCATCTTCACGTTCTACCGCCGCGAGGTGGAGGAGTTTCACGCCGCCGTGGTGCGCCGCGTGCTGGTGGCCAGCCGCTCGCGGGTGCTGGTGGAGATGGCCGTGCGGCAGGCCAAAACGCCGTCATCGCTGGCCGACAACTTCGGCTTCATGCAGGCGGCCAAGGCCGCGGGCAAAAACGTGGACGTGAACCTGTACCTCAACCACCGGCAGCTGCCGAAGCTGCTGGAGCTGTACACCGACCAGCCCTACGCCCGCCAGCTGGACTTTTTGAGCCGGCTGGGCAGCTTCACGGTGCTCGACGCCAACATGGCAGACGCGGTGCTGCTAACCGGCGTGCTGCGCACCGAAAACCTGCAAGGCTCCTACTTTTCGGCGCTGGCGGGGCAGGGCAGCCAGAAGCTGAGCTGCTTTGAAATCCTCCCGCGCACCACCGACGGGGTGCTGTGCCTCGGCATAGACAACGTCCGCAAGCTGCTGGCCAACTACGCCGAGTTCCGCGAACGCCGACAGAGCGGCAACGCGCAGCGCAAGGAAAAGGTGGCGCAGCTGAGCACAAAAATAGGCACGGACGTGGCTGCGTACTTCGCGGCGCTGCACCCCTCGGAGCTGGCGCTGGCGCACGTCCCCACCGGCAAGGGGAGCGAAAAGGACGAGTGGTTTGTTGTCATCAAGTCCGACAGGATAAACGCGGCGAGCAAGGCCGTGAAGGCGGCGATAGCGGGCGCTGCCAAGGGCGAGAACCGACCGGAGAGCTACTACGCGCTGACGGAAAGCATGAGCAACAAGGAGCCGCTCACCATCTACCGCAACCCCGCCCGCGGCTTCATCGCGGCGCTACAGGGGAGCCTGTTTGCGAAGTGCGACGATGCCTACCTGACCTTCATCGGGAGCTACCTCATCTTCTCCTCCTCGCCCGCCGCCATGAAGGATTTTGCGCTGCTGGCGCTGCTGAAAAAAACGCTCGCGCAGGCCACCAACCTGAGCGACTACACCATCGCGTCGAACCTATTCATCTACCTCAACCCCTCGAAGCCCGACGCCGTGGCGCTCAACGCGCTCAAGCCCTCGCTCAAAAGCAGGCTCAAGAAGTCGCCCGCGGTGGCGGGCTTCAACGGCGTAGGGGTGCTGATGAGCGTGATGAGCAGCAGCGAGGTGTACTGCAACATCTTCTTCAAGGCCGCCTCGAAAACGGAGGAGAAGCAGCGGGCAAGGAGCATGGCGCTGGACTTCGAGGTGAAGCTCGACGCCCCGCTGCTGGCCGCCCCCTGGGTGCTGCAAAACCACCGGACAGGGCAAAAAGAAATACTCGCGCAGGACATTCGGAACAACATCTACCTCATCGACCGGCAGGGCATCTTGCTGTGGAAAAAGGCGCTCGGCGAAGCCATCATGGGGCCGGTGCACCAAATAGACTACCTGAGCAACAAAAAGCTGCAAATGCTGTTCAACACCAAAACGAAGCTCTACCTCATCGACCGGCTGGGCAACAGCGTGGAGGGCTTCCCCGTCAAGCTGCCCTCGCCGGCCTCGGCGCCGATGGCCGTCTTTGACTACGACCGCTCGCGCAGCTACCGCTACTTCGTGCCCTGCGAGGACGGGAAAATTCGCGCCTTTGAGCAGAGCGGGCGGCCCCTCACGGGCTTCGCCCCGGTGTTCACCTTTGGGTCGGTAACGCTCCCGCTCACGCACGTGCGCACGCACGAAAAGGACTACATTCTGGTGGCCGACAACCGCCGCACCTACATCCTCAACCGGCAGGGCGAGGAGCGCGTGCACGTCCGCGAGCGCGTTACGCCGGCCTACAACAGCAGCATCACGCCCGAAGTGGGGCCTAAGGGCGACGTGGCCTGCATGGTAACCACCACCGCCGAGGGCGACCTCGTGTACGTGTACTTCGACGGCAGCGTTGACCACCAAACGCTGAAGCCAAAGCCCCACGAGTACCACTTCTTCAACACCTTCAACAACGTGGCCGACAGGCAGGCGACCTACGCCGTGATAGACGAAAAAACGCTGCACGCCTACGGCGGCGACCTCGAGCCAAAGTTCACCTACACGTTCCGGCGCCCCGTCAGGACAGGGCCGCACATATTCATCCCCCTGCCCAGCGTCAGGCTCTACAGCGTGTTTGTGGAGGACGAGCAGCAGGCCTACCTCATCGACGACGGCGGCGACCTGCTGAGCGGCTTCCCCATCAAGGCCGTGGCGCCCATCACGGTGGACAACCTGCACGGCAGCAGCGGCGCGTACTGCGTGCTGGCCTGCGACGAGAACAGCTTCTTGTCGTGCTACAACGTGGAGGTGGCCGAGTAGCCCGCTGCTCTTTTTTCCTGCTTAGCTTGTAAATTCAAAAACATTTCCTACCTTAGCCGCCGGTTTGAGGGTGATATTCTAACACGTAAAGCGCACCAAGCTATGCAGGGCTTACACTGGGTTGACTATGCTATCGTTTCCGGCTCCATTGTGCTCACCGTTTTTGTAGGCCTCTACTTTGCGAGGCGGCAAAAGAGCTCGGACAAATTTTTCTCCGGCGGGCGAAACCTCCCCTCGTGGGCTATAGGCTTCTCCATCATGGCCACGCTGATAAGCAGCGTAACCTTTCTGGCCTACCCGGGCGCGGCCTTTGCCGGCAGCTGGATCCTGCTGGTGCAGGGGCTGATGGTGCCCCTCGTGCTGCTGGCGCTGATATGGTTCATCGTGCCGCTCTTCAGAAGGGTTATCGGCATCAGCGCCTACGAGTACTTTGAAAAGCGCTTCGGCTTCTTTGCCCGCATATACAGCTCGGTGGCCTTTGCCTTCAGCCACTTCACCAAAATGGGGTCGGTGCTCTACCTCGTGGCCATTGCGCTGGCGCCCATGCTCGGCGTCAACATCTACATGCTGATTGCGGTGATAGGCGCGGCTATCGTGCTGCTCACGCTGCTGGGCGGCCTCGAAGGCGTGGTGTGGATGGACGTGATACAGGGCAACATGCTCATCCTGGGAGGCATCGTCTGCGCCATTGTGCTGGTGCTCATGCCCGACGGCGCCCCGGCATCGGTGTTTCAGGTGATTTCGGACAACCATAAGGTGAGCCTCGGCCCCTACGACTGGGACTTTACGAAGCTCACCTTCGTGGTGATGGCCATCAACGGCCTCTTCTACGCGGTGCAGAAGTACGGCACCGACCAGACAATGGTGCAGCGCTACCTCGCCGCCAAAACCGACAAGGCCGCCGTGCGGGCCTCGCTGCTGGGCATCTCGCTCACGGTGCCGCTGTGGGTGCTGTTCATGTTCATCGGCGCGGCGCTGTTTGCCTTCTACCAGCTTGCGCCCACGCCGCCCCTCCCCGCGGGTACGCCCGCCGACGGGGTGTTCCCCTTCTTCATCACCACCCAGCTGCCGGTGGGCTTCAAGGGCTTCATCATCGCCGCGCTGGTGGCCGCCGCCATCTCCACCATCGACGCCGACATCAACTGCCTCTCGGCGGTGGTGGTAGAGGACTACTACAAGCGCCTGAAGCCCGCCAGCACCGAGCGGCAGCGGTTTCGCTTCGCCAAGGTTGTCATCATCATCGCCGGCGCCGCCGTGCTCGCCATCGCCGCCCTCTACGCCCACATGGGCGGCGAGGGCGTGCTGGGCTTGGTGTTCGAGCTATACGCCATCTTCTCCGCCGGCATCGCCGGCATGTTCCTGCTGGGGCTGCTCAGCCGAAGGGCAAACAAGCAGGGGCTTTACGTGGGCATCGGCGCCTGCGTGCTCTTCACCGCCTACGCCATGCTAACCTCCTCGAAGTTCGACTTCGACGGCGACGGCGTGAAAACTGCCCTCTGCGACTTGGGGCGCTACAACTTCCCCCACCACAAGTACATGCTGGGCGTCTATAGCCACGTCGTGCTGTTTGCCGTGGCCTGGGTGGCCAGCCACTTCTTCAAGGCGCCGCCGGTGGACGAAGGCCTGACCCTCTACGGATTTCTCAAAAAGAAAAACCCTAAACCCTAAACCCTTAAAAACAACTTTACCATGATGACACTACGCAACGCTACGCTTGCCTTAGCCGCCACGCTGCTGGCCGCTGGCACAGGCTGCTCCGGCCTCGGCGAAAAATGGTCGGCGCGAATGGCCGACTCCGAAATGGCGCGCTACCCCGAAAGCTGGATGCTCGACTTCGCCAAAGCCCCCAAGTGGGGCTACTGCCAGGGGCTGGAAACCTACGCCCTGTACCGCGTGTACAAGGCCACGGGCAGCCAAAAGTACTTCGACTACGTGCGCAGCTTCGGCGACACGATGGTGGTGGACAGCGGCCACGCCATTCGCACCTACAGCCCCGAAAAGTTTAACATCGACAACATCGCCGGCGGCAACACGCTGCTGGCGCTCTACCGCGAAACCGGCGAGGTGAAGTACAAGAACGCCGCCGCGCTGCTCCGCGAGCAGATGCGCACCCACCCGCGCACCAGCGAGGGCGGATTTTGGCACAAGCAGATATACCCCCACCAGATGTGGCTCGACGGCCTCTACATGGCCTCCCCCTTCCTCTGCCTCTACGGGAAAACCTTCGGCGAGCCGGCGCTCTACGACGAGGTGGCGCACCAGCTGCTGCTGGTGGCCAAGCACACCCGCGACTCCGCCACCGGCCTCCTCTACCACGGCTGGGACGAAAGCCGCGAGCAGCGCTGGGCGAACGAGCAAACCGGATGCTCGCCCAACTTCTGGAGCCGCAGCATGGGCTGGTACATGATGGCGCTGGTGGACGTGCTGGAAAACTTCCCCGCCGACCACCCCCGCCGCCCCGAAATCATCGCCGTGCTCGAAGGCCTGTCCGAAGCCCTCGAAAAGCAGCAAGACCCCGACTCCAAGGCGTGGTATCAGGTAACCAACATGGGCGACCGCGAGGGCAACTACCTCGAGTCGTCCGGCACCGCCATGTTCGGCTACGCCTGGGCCAAGGCCGCCAACCACGGCTGGCTCGACGGCAGCTACCGGCAAAAGGCCGCCGACGTGCTCGACGGCATGGTGCGCACCTTCGTTACCCTCAACAACAACGGCACGATTAGCCTCACCATGGGCTGCGTGGTGTCGGGCTTAGGCGGCGCCGGGCGCTACCGCGACGGCAGCTTCGCGTACTACGTCAGCGAGCCGGTGCGCAGCAACGACGCCAAGGCCGTAGGCCCGTTCATCCTGCTGGCGCTCGAGCTGGGAAGGTAGCGGCGTACCGCAAAGCTCCATAGACATCTACGGAAAGCTCATAGACATCTCGCAAAAGTCCATAGACGTCTATGGAAAGCTCATAGACGCCTCGGAAAAGTCCATAGACGTCTACGGAAAGCTCATAGACACCTCGGAAAGTTTCATAGACATCTACGGAAAGCTCATAGACGCCTCGCAAAGTTTCATAGACATCTATGAAAAGTCTATAGATGTCTCGCAAAAGTCCACAGAGGCATCGCTAAAGCTCAGGTTCACAAGCCGCTGTTCGCCATTCGGAAATTTAGCATCGGGGGAAAGGTTTTACACCTCCACCTCCACGGCCACGGGGCAGTGGTCGGAGTGGACGGCGGCGGGGTAGATGCCTGCGCCTCGGAGCTTGCCCTGTAGCGAGGCGGTGCACAGAAAGTAGTCGATGCGCCAGCCGAGGTTTTTGGCGCGGGCGCCGGCGCGAAAGCTCCACCAGCTATACTGGTTGGGCGCTTGGCTGAAGGCGCGAAACGTATCGACAAAGCCGGAGCCGACAAAGCCGTCGAACCACGCCCGCTCTTCGGGCAGGAAGCCCGACATGGTCTCGTGCTTTTCGGGGCGGTTGATGTCGATGGGCTTGTGGCAAATGTTGAGGTCGCCGGTGATGATGAGGTTGGGCTTTTCGCGGCGCAGGGCGGCGATGTAGCGGGAGAAGTCCTCTAAGTAGCGCATCTTGAAGGCCTGCCGCTCGTCGCCCGAGGTGCCGGACGGGAAGTAGGTGCAGATGAGCGTAAACGCGTCGAAGTCCACGCGGAGCAGGCGCCCCTCGCTGTCGTATTCGCGGATGCCCATGCCGTAGCGCACGTCGTTGGGCTTGGCCTTGCAGAGGACGGCGGTGCCGCTGTAGCCCCTTTTCTGCGCCGAGTACCAAAAGAGGTGCTCGTAGCCCAGGGCGCGCAGCGCGGCCTCGTCAATCTGCTCCTGCGTTGCCTTAATCTCCTGGAGGCACAGCACGTCGCCGTTAGCCTCCCTGAGCCACTCGGTCAAGCCCTTGCCCATAGCGGCCCTCAGCCCGTTTACGTTGTAGGAAATCAGCTTCATAGCATGAATAATTACGTTGTTTTATCTGTGTTACAGTTGCAAATCTGGGGCATTTCCGCTACCTTTGCCGGCGCTGCCCCTTTCGCAGCGTAAAGGTATAAAATTATGGGCAACATGAGCACAGGGATAGTGGTAAAAGCTGCCGGCAGCAGCTACACGGTGCGGGACGCGGCGTCCGGAGCGCGGCGCGAGTGCAAAGTACGCGGCAAGCTGAGGCTCCGGGACGTGCGCACCACCAACCCGCTAACCGTGGGGGACATGGTAACCTACGAGCTTGGCGACACGCCGGTGATAACCGCGCTGGCGCCGCGCCGCAACTACATTATCCGCCGCGCCGCGAACCTGTCGAAGGAGGCGCACGTCATTGCGGCCAACATCGACCAGACATTTTTGGTGGTTACGGTGGACGCCCCGCCCACCAGCCTTGAGTTCATCGACCGCTTTCTGGCCTCCGCCGAGGCGTACAGCATTCCGGCTACGCTGCTCATCAACAAAATAGACCTGTACGACGAGCGGCGCATGGACATGGCGCTACGCATGGAGGACACCTACAGCGCCATTGGCTACGCGGTGCTCAAAACCTCGGCCACCGCCGCCAAGGGCGACATGGACAGGCTGCTACAGCTGCTGCTGAATAAGGTAACGCTGCTTTCGGGGATTTCGGGCGTGGGCAAATCGAGCATCATCAACGCGCTAAGCCCGCAGCCCGGCCTGCGCGTGGGCGAAATATCGGGCTACCACAACCGGGGCAAGCACACCACCGCACTTTCCGAAATGGTAGAGGTGGCCAAAGACACCTACCTCATCGACACCCCCGGCATCAAGGGCTTTGGCTTGGTGGACATCAGGCCGCAGGAGCTGTCGCACTACTTTAGGGAGATATTTGCGGCCTCCAGCCGCTGTAGGTTCAACGGCTGCACCCACGTTCGGGAGCCGGGGTGCGCCGTGCGCAGCGCCGTGCGGGGCGGCAGCATCAGCGAAGCCCGCTACGCCAGCTACCGCAAAATGATGGCCAGCAGCGAGGATGGAAAATATAGGAGGTGAAGTAAACTAAGAAAATAGTGCTACCTTTGCTGCCGCAAGGCAGCTTTTGACGTGGGCTTACTTATTTGTGGCATGGTTTCCTACGACCTCAGAGGCAAAAAGTACTCCCACGTTTTTTTATTGCCCCCAACCGAAAGCTACGTGCGCACGTGGCGCAACAGACAGTTTACCGGCGCTTTTCTCTATTTGTAGGCGGGCAACTTCCGCGCCCTCTTTTACCACCTCAAGCGCTTTCGTTGAAGCTGGCAGGTTGTCGCTCAATGGGAAATATCGGTGGCCGCTACTTCGGCAAGCATTTTCAACTGGTTAGTATTACTAACCAACTCGCTGCCTTTCGCTGATGCGGCCACTACTAAATTCAGTTAAAGGTAAATTTGCAGCAAAAATTTGTGTACCTTTGCCGCTGATTTAAAATTCATAATTAATAAATTAGTTTTCAAGAAAAAACAGATGAAAAAACTTGTATTTGTTTCGTTCGCAGCGATGATGATGGTTGTGGCTGCTTGTTGCTGTGGGAAAAAGGACAGCAGCGTGTGCGTGGATAAGCTCATTGGCAATCCCGCAGAGTTTGTAGGTAAGGAGGTAACCTTTACCGGAAAGGCATGTGTTACTAACGTTGAGCAAGGGCACATCGCCGTGTTTGGTAGCGACTCTACCAAGTACATTCTGGTGCAGGCCGTGGACTCAGCAAAGGTATGCCCCAGCATGTGCGGCAAGCCTGTTAGCATCGTGGGCACCGTGGTAGAGGGTAGCTTTACGGATTCGGTGCAGGTGGACAGCGTTACCACAATAGCGTTTGTGGCCGAGAAGTACATCGTTTCTGCCAAGTGCATTAAAAAGGCCGAGTGCTGCAAAAAGGACGGCAAGGGCTGCTGCAAGAAGGACGAAGGCAAGGGTTGCTGCAAGAAGGACAGCACAAGCTGCAAGAAGGACAGCGCCGCTGCCGCCGATTGCCACGCAAAGTAGGCCACGCAAAAAGGGATGATCCCCTCGTAAAAAAGAACTCCTACCTTGTGGGAGTTCTTTTTTTGCCTTGCGCTCCCTACGCCGCTGCTAATAGGTGTGTGGTGCCCCAAAAATAAATGCTGCTGCTTTACGTTTTTTAACTATAAAACAGCTATAGCATGTCGAAAAACTGCTACCTTCGCTCCCAGTTTTATCAGGTGGACAGATTTGGCCGATTGCAACCACGAAAAAAAATGCTAAACCCGCAGACCTTTCTTTGCGAGTATCTTCCAAATCTATTCACGCTGTGGAACAGCAAGTGTGTTTATGGTTTAACGTATAGCTAAAAAAATTATGGCTTACTTTTTCACATCAGAGTCTGTCTCTGAAGGGCACCCGGACAAGGTTGCCGACCAAATTTCGGATGCGCTTGTTGACGCATTCCTAAGTCAAGACCCGGCGTCGAAGGTGGCGTGCGAAACGCTTGTTACCACCGGCCTCTGCGTGCTGAGCGGGGAGGTGAACACCACCGCCTACGTGGACGTGCAGGAAACGGCTCGCCGCGTGATTGAGCGCATTGGCTACAACAAGGGCGAGTACATGTTCGAGAGCAAGTCGTGCGGCGTGATCTCCGCCATCCACGCGCAGTCGCCGGACATCAACCGCGGCGTGGTGCGGCGCAAGGCCGAGGAGCAGGGCGCCGGCGACCAGGGCATCATGTTTGGCTACGCCTGCAACGAGACGAAGGAGCTGATGCCCCTTTCGCTCACCATTGCGCACGAGCTGCTCGTGGAGCTGGCCGCCATCCGCCGCGAGGGTAAGGTGATGAAGTACCTCCGCCCGGACAGCAAAAGCCAAGTTACCGTTGAGTACGGCGAAAACAGCAAGCCGCAGCGCGTGCACACCGTCGTGATTTCTACGCAGCACGACGAGTTTGACAAGGATGCGGCGATGCTCAAAAAAATCAAGGAGGACGTGGAGAGCATCCTCATTCCGCGCACCGTCAAGAAGCTGGGCGCGGGCGTGGCCAAGCTGTTCGACAAGAAGCTTATCCTGCACGTGAACCCCACGGGCAAGTTCGTTATCGGCGGGCCGCACGGCGACACGGGGCTTACAGGCCGCAAGATTATCGTGGACACCTACGGCGGCTGGGGCGCCCACGGCGGCGGCGCGTTTTCGGGCAAGGACAGCAGCAAGGTTGACCGCTCGGCAGCCTACGCAGCCCGGCACATTGCCAAAAACTTGGTGGCGGCCAAAGTCGCAGAGCAGGTGCTCGTGCAGGTGGCCTACGCCATTGGCGTGGCCAAGCCGGTGGGCGTTTACGTAAACACCTACGGCACCGCCAAGGTGAAGCTGAGCGATGGCGAAATCGCCGCAAAGATAGAGAAGCTGTTCGACCTGCGCCCCTACGCCATTGTGCAGCGCCTGTCGCTGCTCAACCCGATTTTTGAGGCCACCGCCTCCTACGGGCACTTTGGCCGCGCACCGTTTAAGAAAAAGGTGGAGCTGCAAATCGACGGCAAAAAGCAGGCCAAGGAGGTCGAGTTCTTCACGTGGGAGAAGCTGGACTTTGTGAGCGCCATAAAAAAGGAGTTCAAATTGTAGCGTAACGTAGCGTGGCAGAGAGCGAGGAACTTTTATACCAGATTGCCCTCACGCTCATTCCGGGCGTGGGGAGCATCACGGCAAAAAAGTTAATTGCCTACTGCGGCAGCGCACGGGCTGCGCTCGGCTCGGACAAGCTGCGGCTGCAAAAAATCCCCAGCATCGGGCAGGTTACGGCGCAGGCCATCTCCACCTCCAGCGTGCTGCGCCGCGCCGAGGAAGAGCTGGCGTTCGTGGAGCAAAACGGCATACGGGCGCTGTTTTACCTCGACAAGGACTACCCCACGCGCCTGCGCAGCTGCGACGACGGCCCGCTGGTGCTGTACGTCAAGGGCGCCACCGACCTCAACCCTGCAAAGGTGCTGAGCATCGTGGGTACGCGCAACGCCACCCCCTACGGCAAGCAGCAATGCGAAAGCTTGCTGCACGAGGTGGCCGGGCAGGGCTACAACCCCCTTGTGGTGAGCGGCTTGGCGTTTGGCATTGACGTTTGTGCGCACCGCGCCGCGCTGAAAAACGGCCTGCCCACGGTGGCGGTGTTGGGGCACGGCTTGGACACGCTCTACCCCCAGCAGCACGCCAGCGTTGCCCACGAGATGCTACAGCACGGCGGCGCCCTGCTCAGCGAATTTACCTCAAAGTGCAAGATAGACCCGGCGAACTTCGTGCAGCGCAACCGCATCGTGGCCGGCATGGCCGATGCCACCATCGTGGTGGAGTCGGCGGCAAAAGGCGGGTCGCTCACTACCGCAGGCATGGCCTTCGAGTACTCCCGCGAGGTGATGGCCATCCCCGGTCGCGTGGGCGACAAGGCCTCGGAGGGCTGCCTACAGCTCATTAAGAGCAACAAGGCCTCGCTCATTGAAGGCGCGACGGACGTGGCCTGCACCCTCAGCTGGGACGTGAAGCGGAAGCCCGCCGCCGTGCAGCTGCCCATCTTCCCCGAAAACCTTTCGGAGGCCGAGCAGCAGCTGCTGACCTTTTTATCCGCCTCCGCCGAGGCGCAAAGCGTTGACGTGATTTGCCGCAGCGTGGGGCTGTCCATGTCGCAGGCCTCGTCGGCGCTGCTCAACATGGAGTTCAGCGGCTTGGTGAAAGCGCTGCCCGGAAAAATGTTTGTGAGAATTTAAAAGCAAGTACACCTATGGTCACCCGGAGCCTGATAGCGAAGCTCGCCTGCCTGCTCGGCGCCTGCTTAGCGGTGGCGCCCTGCCTCGCCGACGTGAACGTGCTCCCCGTGGGGAGCCGCGCGGCGGCCCTGGGCAACGCCGGCGTGGTGAACGCCGATGTTTTCGCGGTGTACAACAACCAAGCGGCGCTGGGGTTTCTGGCCGCGCCGGAGGCCGCGCTGCACTACGAAAACCGGTACTTCTCGGAGGAGCTGGGGCTTAGCGCGGCGGCCTTTGCCACGCCCATCCCCGTGGTGGGGGTGCTGGGCCTCAGCGTGTGCTCGTTCGGCTACTCCCTGTACCGCGAAACGCGGGTGGGCGCGGCGGTGGGCAAGCGCCTGTCGCCGCGCATGGCGGTGGGGGCGCAGCTCAACTACCACCTCGTGCAGGTGGCGGGCTACGGCAGCACCTACGCCCTCACCGGCGAGGCAGGCCTGCTGGCCGAGCCGCTGGACAACCTCTGGGTGGGCGCCCATGTCTTCAACCTCACCAGCGCCCGCTACTTCAGCGATGCCTACCTTGAGCGCCTGCCCGTGGCGTTCGACGTGGGCATGGGCTACCACGCTGCCCCCCACGTGGGAATTTTTCTCGCGGCAAAGATAAGCTCCACGCAGGCTGCGCAGGCCAGCGCAGGCGTGGAGGTGCTCGTGGCCAAGGTGCTCGCCGTGCGGCTGGGGGTGCAGCTCAAGCCGGTGGAGATCTACGCGGGATTTGGCTACACCTACCGCAGGCTGCGCATTGACATGGCCTTCTCGCGGCACGAGGCGCTGGGCTACTCGCCGCAGCTGTCGCTCAGCTACTGCTTCCCGCCGAAAAGTAAACCCACGCCCCCGTGATGCGCACCCTACCCACCCACCGGCGCGGCGCAGCGGCGAGGCTCCTCCGCGCCTGCCTGCTCGCCGCCGTGGTCGCCCTGACGGCGCTGCCCGTGGCAGCCCTAAGCCCGCCGGAGGCCATTGAGCAGATTATGGAGAAAATGGCCACGCTGGAGGATGCCGACCTGACTATGGAAACGGTGCACGAAACCCTGATGCGCTACGCCGCCAGCCCGCTCAACCTCAACGCCGCCACCGAAGCCGAGCTGCTACAGCTGCGCGTGCTCAACGAGTTTCAGGCGGCCAGCATCCTTGAGTACGTGGCGCAGCAGGGCGAAATGAAAACCCTCTACGAGCTGCAATACGTGCACGGCATCTCGCCCGAGCAGGTGGCGCTGCTGGAGCCTTTCGTGGTGGTGCGCCCACACAAGGACGCCCAGCAGCCCTCGCTGCGCCGTATGCTTACCAGCGGGCAGCACCAGCTGCTGGCACGCGCCAAGCAAACCCTTGAGGAGCAGCAGGGCTACGCGCCTATCGGCGACGACGAGCTACAGCAAAAGCCCAACGCCCGCTACCTCGGCAGCCCGCAGGCAACCTACCTCCGCTACCGCTACACCTACCGCGACAACCTCCGCTGGGGGCTGACCGCAGAGAAGGACGCCGGCGAACCCTTTGGCCGAAGGGGTAACGAGGCTGGCTTCGACTTCTACTCCGGGCACGTGCAGCTAAGCAACGTCGGGCGGGTGCGCACGCTCGTAGTGGGCGACTTCTACGCCCAGTTTGGGCAGGGCCTCGCGCTGTGGCAGGGCGGCGCCTTCGGCAAAACCAGCGACGCCCTCGGCGTGGCCGCCCGCGGCGGCGGCATCGTGGCCTACAGCGGCGCCAACGAGAACATGTTCTTTCGGGGCGCCGCCGCCACCATCCGGCTCGCCAAGCCGCTCACCGCCACCGCCTTCATCTCCTACAAAAACGTGGATGCCGGCGCGGACTCCTCCGGCAGCTTCTCGACCCTGCAAACCACCGGCCTGCACAACACGCCCAAGAGCATGGCCGACAAGGGCGCCGTGGGCGAGCTGGTGGCCGGCGCCAACGTAGCCTACAGCGCCAAGCGCCTGCGGCTGGGGCTGACCGGCCTGTGGCACCGCTTTGCGGGCGAGTACCAGAAAAACGTGCAGCCCTACAGCCTCTTCGAGCTACAGCGGAGCCAAAACGCCAACCTCAGCGCCGACTACCGCTGGTTCTACAGGCAGCTCCGCGCCTTCGGCGAGGTAGGCCTGAGCCAGAACGGTGGCCTCGCCGTCCTCAACGGCTGCATGGCCAGCGTTGCCCCGCGCCTCCAGCTCTCGCTGCTCCACCGCTACTACCAGCCTCAGTATCAGGCCTACTACGCCAGCGCCTTCGCCGAGGGCGGCAAGGTGGCCAACGAGAGCGGCCTCTACCTCGGCGCCAACCTCCTCTTCCCCCAGCTGAAGATTACCGTGGGCTTCGACGCCTTCTCCTTCCCGTGGCTCCGGTACAGGGTGAGCGCCCCCTCCAGCGGCTTCGACGCCCTGCTACAGGTGGACTACACCCCCCGCCAGAGCTGCCGCATGTACGTCCGCCTGCGCTACGAGGCCAAGGAGGAGAACGCCGCCGCCGAGGCTGCCGTCCCCACAAAGATAACCGTGCCGGTAGAAAAGGCCGCCGCCCGCTACAGCATCGCCTACCGCCTGCTCGACGGCCTGAGCTGCGAAACCCGCCTCGAAGCCTCCGCCTACCGCAAGCAGGGGCAGCCGCCCGAGCGTGGCCTCCTTGCCTTCCAAGACCTCGCCTACGCCCTCCCCCGCCTCCCCCTGACTGCCTCCCTGCGCTACGCCCTGTTCAGCACCGACGGCTACGCCTCGCGCCTCTACGCCTACGAGCGCGACGTGCTCTACGCCTTCACCGTGCCCGCCTACTACGGGCGCGGCGCCCGCTGGGTGGCCAACCTCCAGTGGCAGCCCACGCCCCGCATAGACCTCTGGCTGCGCTGCGCCCGCACCCGCTACTACGACCGCCCCACCGTTGGCGAAGGCCTCACCCTGATAGCCGCCCCTTACCAAACCGAGCTGAAGCTTCAGCTGTTAGTCAAGTTTTAGGGAGCGGCGTGGCTACGGAAAAATATTGTTGGCAAAAAAAGTTCCTTCTCCGCACCGGTTTCAAAAATTTTACCGACCTTCGCGCGGTCAATTTTTTTTGTCATTTACTAAGCATAACAAAATGGGGACATTTAATATTTTTACAAGCACCTATAACTCAATACTACTAACGAGTTATAGAAATTTTGCCCCCCCCCCGTAACATTTTTTATTGTTTATTGCAACATATTAACCTTCTTCGCGCTGCGGCTTGGCTGCACGCGAAGGAGGTTTATTTTTTACCCCTAATAAAGCATGAAAAAGATTTTGCGCTACGCCCACAAAGTTGTGGCTAAAATTTTGTCGCGGCACCGCGTTTACCTCATCTCCCTGCGGTACAACTCGGCAAAAATGGGGGGCTTACCCCTGCATCAGGACACGGTGCGGCAGGCCGTGCTGTGCCTGTGCGGCGATGAAATCAAAAGGAAGGCGGTGCCGGGGAACGTGGCGGAGCTGGGCGTTTACAGGGGTGGATTTGCCTCAAAAATCAACCATGTGTTTCCCGACAAAATGCTGTACCTTTTTGACACTTTTGAGGGGTTCGACGACAAGGATGTTGCCGTAGAATGCAGCAACCGCTTTTCGACGGCAAGGGAAACGAGGAAGGCAAAATTTTCCAACACCAGCGTTGACTTGGTGCTCAAAGCAATGAAGTATCCCCAAAAGTGCATTGTCAAAAAAGGCTTTTTCCCGCAAACGGCAGAGGGGTTGGAGGACAGGTTTTGCTTCGTGAACTTGGACGCCGACTTATACGAGCCTATCCTGCAAGGGCTGAAGTTTTTTTACCCCCGCCTCGAAAAGGGCGGGTATATCTTGGTTCACGACTACAACAACAGCGAGTACAGGGGCGCGAAGGAGGCGGTGCGCCAATTTTGCGAGGGCGAAAATATTACCTTTTTGCCCCTGCCCGATGCGTCAGGAAGCGCTATTATTTGCAAGTAGCGTGGCCCCTTCTTTCGAGGCCTTGAAGCCCTCTTTGTAGAGCGTGCCGGCCAGATTTTCTTCCATCGAATGCCGCGAGCGGAACGGAATGTCGTAAAACTGGCACGTGCGGTTGGTCTCCTGAATTTCCTTGAGCAGCTGCGGCACTTCGGTGGGGAGCTGCGGGTACTTGTCGAGCAGGTTTTTGAAGGCGGCAGTGCACAGCCACATTTTGCAGCCCAGCGACTTCACCCTGCACCCTTTGGCTGACAGGTGGTGGCAGCCCGTGCAGCACAGCGTGCCCACGTCAGCGTCGGCATCGCCGGCGCGGTTGCCTGTGCACTGCGGCACGCCGCCCACCGTGCGCACCTCGCAGGGGTCAATGGTGCGCAGCAGCGCCGAAATGCTGCGGTACTGCTGCGCGTAGTACTGCTTTTTTCGCTCGGCAGGCGCAATGCCAAGCTCTATCATAAATCCGTTTTCCATCGCTATCAAAATTAGCCGTTAACGTAGGCCGCGAAAGTACAACTTTTTACGCATCGGGCTACCCCGCGGGGCATATTTTTTCGCGGCAATTTTTTTATTACGGTTTTATTGCCTACTTTCGCGTAATTTTTTTTGTTGTGTTACCTATTTTCCGTCAAAATATTCGCTGCATTGCCCTGCTGCTGCTCGTGCTGCTTAGCGGCAGCGCTGCCGCCCCTGCCCAGCGGCTGATGAAAAAAGTGCGCGGGCAGGTGCTGGAGGCCTCCAGCGGCCTGCCCGTGCCCTACGCCAGCGTGCTCCTCAAGGCGTCGGGGATACAAAGGAGCGCGATGACCAACGACAGCGGCTACTTTGCGCTGTCCGTGCCTGCCTACAAGTTTCCGGCCACGATTATGGTCATGGTGCTGGGCTACGCCACCAAAGAGGTGGTGCTGGACAAGGCGCCGCGGGAGCTGGTAACCGTCAGCATGGAGGAGCAAACGACGGCGCTGGCGGAGGTAGTGGTGAGGCCGGGCGAAAACCCCGCGCACCCCATCATCCGCAGCATCATTGCCCACAAGAAAAGGAACAACCCCGGCAACTTGGCCTCGTACACCGCCGACGTGTACCAAAAAACCTTCGTGCAGCTGCGCAACATCGACAGCGCCTTCCTCGCCAAGCGCGGCATGTTGAACATGCTGCAAGATGCTATCGTAGCGCAGCCCGACTCGGTGAAGCGCTACACCCTCCCCCTGATGTTCAGCGAGCGGTGGAAAACCATAGGCTACAACCGCAGCCCGCGCATAAGCACGGAGGTGGTGCTGGACTCGAACAGCGTGGCCATGCCGGTGCTGGACGCCGAAATATTTTCCGACTACATGCAGTTCTTCAGCCAAGAGGTGAACGTGTACGACGACAACATCGTCATCGGGCACACCCCGCTGGTTAGCCCCATCTCGTCGCTGGGGCTGAGCTACTACACCTACCGCCTGCTGCACGATACGGTGTACGACCCCACGCTGGGGCTGCGCGAGTACCGCATCAGGTTTGCCCCCAAAAACCCCCGCGATGCGGCCTTCTACGGCGAGCTTACGGTGTACGACTCCCTCTTTGCGCTCAAAAAAATAGCGGCGCGCCTCTCGCCCAAGTCCAACGTGCCCTACGTAATCCGCTGCACGCTCGACTTCACCTACACGCTGCCCGACAGCGCCACGCCCTTCGTGGCCACCAACGAGATAGACATGGACTTTCACCTCTGGAAGTTCATGGACACCATCCGGCACGCCGCCGCGGGCTTCACCATCAGCAACCGCTACTCCAACGTGAGGCTCAACCCGTCCACCGCCGAGGTGGAGGCAATGGAAAACGTGCCCGACTACCTGCAAGCGCGAACCGCCGCAGGGGTCTCGCCTCACCCCCTGCACCCCGACAGCCTTTCGGGCGTGGAGGCGCAGGCGGCAACCGCCCTCAACAACCTCAACCGCAAGCTGTGGATTGTAGCCCTCAACCGCCTGGGGGAGGTGCTGGGCGGCGGCTGCTACAGCCTCGACAAGGTGGACATCGGGCCTTACACCCACATGGTGAAGCTGAACGGGCTGGAGGGGCTGCGGCTGAACCTCGCCCTGCGCACCAGCGCACGGCTGCACCCCCAGCTCTGCGCCAGCGGCATGGTGGGCTACGGCACCTGCGACCAGCGCTTCAAGGGGATGCTCAACCTCAGCTGGAAGCGCAAAACCCGCCGCCGCGAGGTGCTGAGCGCCGAGGGAAAGTACGACACCTACCGCGTGGGCAACAACCTGACCCACTTAGCCCTGCTGCGCGAAAACGCCATCGGGCTGGACGACGACGTGTTTTGGCGGGCGGCCTTCGCCGTGCGCACGGACTACCGCTACGCCATGTGCCGCGGCGGGTTCCTGTCGCACGAGAGGGAGTGGCGGCGCTGGCTATCCTCCACGCTGCGGGTCAGCGCCTACGACTTCATGGCCGGCCCCTACGTGCCCTTCACGCGCGGCGGGGCGCCGGTGGGCGCGTTCAGCCAGCAGGAGGCGTCGCTGGGGCTGCGCATCTCGTCCAACAGCGAGCGCCGCTCCGACTTCTTCGGCCACCGCGTTTACCTCGGCAACGGCAACCTGCCCATCCTCAGCCCCAGCCTCACGCTGGGGCGCTACGCGCTGGACGGCAACGGCAGCGGCAGCTTCTACGGGAAGGCGCACCTCGCCGTGAAGCAGCACCTCACCTTCGGCACCACGCAGCTGCTCTACATGCTCGAGGCGGGGGCTATCGTGGGCGCGGTGCCCTTCCCCGCGCTCGAGTGGCACCGCAGCAACGAGTCGAACCTGCTGGCACGCTACAAGTTCAACCTCCTCTACAACCTCACCGTGGCGAGCGACCTCTACGCCTCCTGCCTCGTGGAGTACAACCTCAACGGGCTGCTGTTTAACAAAATTCCCCTCGTAGAGCGGCTCAACATCAAGGAGCTGCTGGGCTTCAAGCTGCTGTACGGCACGCTGAACAAGGAGCGGCACAGCCGTGCGCTCGACATGCCCGACTACCTGCACACGCTCCGCTCGCCCGTCCCCTACGTGGAGGCCTACGCCGGCCTGAAAAACATTTTTCAGCTCTTCAGCATTGGCGGCTGCTGGCGGGTGCCCCTCGACGGGAGCGGCAAGCCCCCCTACGCCTTCGCCAACTTCGCCGTGGTGCTCCGGGTGATGTTCGAAATTTAGCCGATGCCCAGCGCGATGCCTGCCCTGCCCTACCGGAAAGAAAAAGTCTTCGACAACGGCGCCACCTGCTGCTACGCGGCAGCGGCGGCGGGGGTTGACGAGGCAACGGCAGCCGAGCTGCTGAGCAGGCTGCCGCCCGACGAGCAGGAAACCTACCGCCGCTACCGGCAGCCCGGCAGCCGGGAAATGTTCCTCTGCTCGCGCAGCATTTTGCGGGAAGAGCTGGCAAGGCGCGGCCTCCCCCACGACGCCAAAATCGCCTTTGGCGAGCACCAGAAGCCCTTTCTGGAGCGCTACCCCGAGCGCCACTTCAACGTGTCGCACAGCGCCGGAGCCGTCATGGTAGGCTTCTCCGAGCGCCCGCTGGGCGTGGACATCGAGCGCATGGTGTCGCTGCGCGGGGAGCAGCTGGTGGCCATCGCCGGCAGGGTCTTCCACGAGGCAGAGGTAGCCCTCCTGCTGCGGCAGCCCGTCGAGGCGGAGCGCCGCCGCCTCTTCACCAAGCTGTGGACGCTGAAGGAAAGCATCGTAAAGGCGCTGGGCGTAGGCTTTTACGCCGACACCAAGGCCATTGAGGTGCCCGACGTTGAGCACGCCCGTCAGGGCGAGGTGCAGGTGGGGGCAAGCCGCCTTCGCTTCCACGCCGACGCCTACACCGGCGCCTGCGGCGAAGCCTACCTGACAGCCGTAGCGTACATAGCCGCGCCGTAAGGCCGCATTTTTAGCTTCCCAGCGAAAAAATAACATGTTCAAAAACAGCATTTTATATTCCCGCAAAAAAAACATTTCAAAAATCACCGAAAAATCTGAAAAAAAGAGGCGAAAAGATTTGGAAATATCAATGAACACGTATATCTTCGCAGCATTAAACTTTATTCTTATGTTTTTAAACCTTTAAAAAAACAAAAAATTATGAACAAAGGTGAGCTGATTGATGCAATTGCCGACAAGGCAGAAGTAACGAAGGCTGACGCCAAGCGCGTATTGGAGGCCTTAACAGAAACGGTAGCAAAAACTGTCAAGAAAAACGATAAGGTTGCTCTTGTAGGGTTTGGTACTTTTAGCCTTTCGCAGCGTAGCGCCCGCACCGGTCGCAACCCTCGCACGGGTGAAGCGCTGAAGATTAAGGCAAAGAAGGTGGTGAAGTTTAAAGCCAGCAGCGCACTTTCCTTCTAAGAAAGGGCGAAGGCTTTAGCGCCTGTGAAAAAGGGATGTCCTCGCGGATTTCCCTTTTTTTATGCCTCGCAATGTTTCCGTAAACCCCCTTACTACCATGCAGCCTTACCACGACAGCTACCTCCACGCCTGCGCCCACTTAGGGTTTCTGGTCAGCGGCTTTTTGCAGCGGCTGGGGCTTACCCAGAAAATCAGGCAGGATTTTCTGGGCGCCATCGCGCAAAGTACGGCGCAAAACGTGTGGTTCACCGACCACAGCATCCGCCTGTCGCTGGAGGCTATTGCGGCGGACATGCTCGCGCCGGAGCGCCTGCAAGAGTGGCTGCTGCGCTACGACCTGCCCGCAGGCAAGGCGCCCAAAAGCGTGGGCATCGTCATGGCCGGCAACATCCCGCTGGTGGGCTTCCACGACCTGCTGTGCGTGCTCGCCGTGGGGCACCGGGCGGTGGTCAAGCTCTCGAGCAAGGATGCCGCCCTGCTGCCCGTGCTGGCCAAGTACCTGTGCCAAATCGACTACCGGTTTGCCTCGCGGGTGGCCTTTGCCAGCGAGCTGGGCGGGGTGGACGCCGTGATTGCCAGCGGGGGCAACAACACGGAGCGCTACTTTGCCCTGCGCTACGGGCAGCTGCCCCACCTCTTCCGCCGAAGCCGCACCGGCGTTGCCGTGCTGACCGGCGGAGAGAGCGACGAGGAGCTGCTGGCGCTGGCGCACGATGCGCTCGACTACTTCGGGCTGGGCTGCCGCAGCGTGGGCAAGGTGTTCCTGCCGCAGGGCTACGACACGGCGCGGCTACAGCGCAGCTTCGCCCTGCTGTCCGCCCTCCGCAGCCACGCGCCCTACAGCAGCTGCTGCCGCTACGCGCAGGCGCTGCTGCAAATGCGCCGGCAGCCCTACTTCGACTTTGGCAGCTGCGTGGCCACGCCCAGCAGCGAGCTGCACCCGCCCGTGGGGGCGCTGTTCTTGCAAGCCTACGCCGCGCCCAGCGAGCTGCAAAGCCTCCTGCTCGGCTGCCGCGGCGAGCTACAGTGCATTGCCACCGCCGCGCCCATAGAAGGCCTCGCCGGCTGCTGCGTGCCCCTCGGCGCAACCCAGCGCCCCGGCCTGCGCGACTACCCCGACGGGGTGGACACCATCCAATTCCTGCGCTCGCTCTGACGTGCGCTTGGCCGTTTGTAAAATATTTCCTACCTTTGCGCCAACACAATACACGAAAACGCTATGATTTCCCGATTTACGATGACCTTCCCGGACGCTGCCGGGTTTAAGCGCGAGTACGACGTGAGCGCCGAGCAAACGCTCTACGACTTTCACCGCTACATCCAGCGCGATTTGGACTACGACGAGGCGCAGCCGGTGCTGTTCTTCACCGCCGACAAGCAGTGGGCGCCGCAGCGCAAGTTTGCGCTCATGGACATAGACGAGGCCGAGCTGATGGACGAGGTCAGCATCGGCAGCCTCGTGCGGGCCGGCCACCACCGCCTGCTCTACCTCTTCGACGTGCTCTGCGGCCGCAGCTTCAGGGTCGAGCTGCTGGAGCTGCTGGAGGCCGCGCCCCGCGCCCGCTACCCCCGGCTCGCCGCCGAAAGCGGCGAGCCGCCCGTGCAGGTCGGAAAGGCCAACCACGCCATGTCCGCCATCTTTGACCAGGCAATGCCCGACGTCGATGTCAACCTCTACTCCTCCTCCTCAGACTGAGGCGAGCCGCGCCGCGCCCCCGCCCAAAACCCTGCTGGTGCTGATGGGCGCCACGGGCGTGGGCAAAACCGACTACAGCCTCGCGCTGGCGAAGCAGGCCGGGGCGCCCATTGTGTCGTGCGACTCGCGGCAGCTGTACCGCGAGCTGCGCATCGGCGTGGCCAGACCCTCGGACGAGCAGCTGGCCGCCGTCCCCCACCACTTCATCGCAAGCCGCTCGGTGCAGGACTCCTACTCCGTGGGGCAGTACGCGCGCGAGGCCGGGGCGCTGCTCGGGCAGCTCTTTGCGGAGCACGACACGCTGCTCATGGTGGGCGGCTCGGGGCTGTACATCGACGCGGTGTGCTACGGCCTCGGCGAGATGCCGGAGGTGGACGAGGCGCTCCGCGCCCACCTCGCGCAGCGCCTCGCCGGCGAGGGCCTCGACCGCCTGCGCCGCGAGCTGCGGGTGTTAGACCCCGACTACTACCGCGAGGTGGACCTGAAGAACCCCGCGCGGGTGCTCCGCGCCTTGGAGGTGTGCCTCGCCGCGGGCAGGCCCTTTTCGCAAATCCGCCGCGCCGAGGCCAAGCCCCGCAGCTTCGGCCTGCGCCTCGTTGTGCTCAGCCGCAGCAGGCCTGCGCTCTACGAGCGCATCAACGCCCGCGTTGACCAGATGATGGCGCAGGGCCTGCTCGACGAGGCGCGGGACATGCTGCCCTACCGCCGCCTCAACGCCCTGAAAACGG
>JAITMY010000184.1 GCA_031290755.1 Prevotellaceae bacterium | reverse complement strand
GAATTTGCAGCACCTCTATCCGTATCGTGGTGTCAGCGCTGACGGGCGGAGTGGGCGGAGCGGGGGTGGGTTCCGGCGCGGGGTCTTCCTTGCAGGAGTGCAGCGCAAGCGTGCACAGCGCCGCCGCCAGCAGCCCGTATAGCCTTATGTTCCGTAAGATTTTCATGGCTTCACTCCTTTTACTTTAGTTTTTCAGCTGTGTAATGCGCAGCATCCCCATGCGGTTAGTTCCCGAAGTCCCGATTTCCGAGCCTGTTCCTGTTGCCCTCTTGTTTTCGCTCACCCTAATCCTGATGTACACCTGATTGAGGCCTTTCATGTCGTCGGGCAGGGCGAATACGTACTGCATGGCGTGCTGCGAGTTGTCGATGTCGCAGCATTTGTAGTCGTACAACTTTACCCATTCGGCATGTGGCGCGTTGAGCACGGTTGACCACTCGATGGTGAAGCTGCCGGGGCCGCTGGTGCTGCTCGATTGCAGGTATTGCAGGAAGAGCTTGCCGGGGCCGCTGGTGGCCACCATGTTGACGGTAATTATCCACGCTTCACCTTTTGGGACGCCAGTCCCCGACGTTATGGACGATGAGTTGCTTGCCCACCAGTACTGCGTGTTGATGTCGCGGTATGAAATGCCGCTACCGTAGGCCACGGTGGGCGTACCGGCCAAGGTCTCGTCGTCAATCACCTCGCAGGCGTCCATGCGGGAGTAGCCGTTGCCGTAGTAGAAGGCGTCGGGCGTGCCGCTGGTGGAGGCCACCACGTTCTGCGGAATGCGGCTCGACGCGGTGAGGGTGGCGGTGCCCACCTGTGAGCTAATGCCCGCCATGGCCACCAGCTGCGGGAAGGGGCCTATCCGCACAATATCGTTCGATAGGGCGGTAGCGCTGTTGGACGACACCTGATTGTCGGCATCGCTGCGGAGGCGCAGGACGTACTCGTCGCTGTACACGGCGTTGCCGCCGGCATCCTTCACAGTGGTCTTCGCCTTGCTCTTGCGCTTCATCACAATGCCGGTAACGGAGCCGCTGCCGTAGGGCATCAGCCTCGCAAACCTGTCGAGGAAAGTTACCCAGGTGTAGAGCTTCATGGTGTTGCCTGCCGGGTCGCGCATGATGTGGCCAAACTCCAGCGTGCAATCGGAGTAGGGGTCGGCGGTGGTTGACCAGCTGCTGTAAGGTTTTAGGGGGTTGGCCACGGCATTGAGGATGTCGGCGTCCTCAATGTTGACGTACACGCCGCGGGGCAGGCAAAACTCCACGCTCTTTAGGGTTACCAGCGTGTTGTCGTAGGCGGGGTCTTGGAGCAGGCTGATGTCGTCCACCACTTCGGGCGTAATACCCTCGGTGGCGCCCAAGTTTTCTATCAGCGATGAGGTGAGCTGCAGGCGCTGTCCGGCGAGCTGAATGCCGATGTTGGTGGGGTAGGTGATGAAGGTGGCGCCGTAGAGGTGCACCTTCACCTTGTCGTTGAGCTTGTAGAGGCTGGCGTTGTCGGCGTCCAGAAGCTCAAACCACATGCCGCTGCGGCTATCGTCCTCCACAATCAGGTGTCCCTTGGGCAGGCCGCGCTTGCTGTAGTCGCTAATCACGGTGGCTTCGATATAGACGTTGTCCATAATGGTTTTAGACGGCGTTTGGCTGTAGTCTTGCAGCACGCCGGCTATGGTGCGCTTGGTGGCATTGGCCAAGTCGTGCGCCGGGTCAAATTGCTTTATCACCAGCACCTTATCCATCCTTTCCAGCCCTGCCCTCACGAGGTGGATGCGCACGGAATCTACCCGCTCTTCTGTGCCCACGTTGGCTGCTACGGTAATGGGCAGCAGCATCTCCGTGCGCGAGTTGGCCGTGGGGGTTCCCAGCTGTAGCCAATCGTTGGTGGTGGCGGTCGAGTCGTTGCCCACCCAAGCCTTCCACTCCGAGTTGGCCGTAACGGTCAGCTCAAAGGTTTCGCCCGCCGAGGGAGCCGACCGTTGGGGGTAGGCAATGGTCAGCACGGGGTCGGAGGCGTCTTGCCTTATTTTGATGGAGGCCTGCACGTTGCCCTTCTTGTCGAGCAGGTTGAGGGCGTACACCTGCGTGTCTATGGTGGGGTTGACGTTCACATCGAAGGCAAAGTGCCCTTCGTTGTGCCCCTCTTCGGGGAATACCTTCAGGTACTCCTCAAAGCCGGGCGTGGCGCGGAGCGTCCAGCTGCCCATGTTTGTGTAGAGCAGGTAGGAGTTCACCTCCGCCATCCCTTCGCCGTTCAGACCTCCTCGCCCCACGCGCAGCAGGTAGGTGCTGTCGAGCTTGGCGTCTGCCTTGCCCGCAGCCCGTTCGTCGCGCGAAGCCCGCTTCCACAGCTCTATGCTGGGGTTTGCCACCACGCCATCCTCATCGTCCATGCACGAGGCAGCAGGCAGGGCCACCAGCAGGCAGAGGAGCATTGACAATTTTGCTTTCAGCTTATTCTTCATAGCAGTACTTGTTTTTCGTTAGGTTATTCTTCTCCCGTATTCACCAGCCCGTCTATGGCAGCGGCCTGCCGACTCCACCACACGGGGCACTTCATGTTGTCGCTTTGCCCGTAGCGCTCCCGCATGAGGTTCACCGCCGCCTCGTAGTTGGCGGGGTTGGTGCTTCTCACGTTCACGGGGTACTCCATGCGCGTGGGCAGCACGTGGTCGTTTTGCGTACCGCTGTTGATGGTCAGCGTGGGGTAGCCCGTGCGGCGGTAGTCGCACCACGCCTCGTAGCCCACCCAGAACAGGGCTATGTATTTTTGGTTGAGCAAGTTTTCCAGCTGCTGGGCGGTGGTGTAGGTGGGGCGGCTGCCGCTTCCCGAAGGGAACTCCAAGCCAAGCTCAAAGTTGGCGTAGGCAAGGATAAAGTTGTCTATTTCGTTCTCTGACCAAGGCTTGTTGGGGTTCATGTCTATCCATGCGTGGCAGGAGCTGCGCACGGCCTCTTCGTAGTAGTCCTTGGCCTGTCGGGGCAGCGCTACGCCGCGAAAGGCGGCCTCGCTGAGGATAAACAGCAGCTCGTCGTACTTCATGAAGGAGTAGGGGGCGGTGTAGGTTCCCAGCACGTCGCGGTTCAGGTAGGCTGCTCCGCTGACGCCGCCTTCCTCCTCCAAGCCGCTTCCGCTGACGGCGCCGTTCCAGTTCAAGCCGCTTATTTGAAAGAAGCTGGAGGTGCGCGGGTCTTGCCGCTGGGGTTGTGGGCCTTCCTCGCCAATAGTCCCCTTGCTCTCCATCATCATCAGCAGCTGCTCGCAGGCCTTGCGTGCCGTAAAGTAGGAGTCTAACGATCTTCCGTAGCGGTTTTCGTTGGGCGACTCGCCGGAGAAGCGCACGGTGGCGTTGTCGTCGTTGCTTTCAAAAATGGGGTAAACGCCGGGGCTGCTCACAATTTCCCGCATCTTTTCAAAGGGGGTCAGCGTCCTCACACCGTCCATAGAGGGCGCCAGCTTTTCGTTGTTGCGGTTGCTGAGCCGCATCAGCAGGCGCAGGTAGAGGGAGTTGTTGAGCTTTTTCCACTTGAGCACGTCGCCGCCGTACATCAAATCGCGCGCGTTGAGCTTAATGCCCCTGTCGAGGGCGTAGGTGCTGTTGGCTGTTTCGAGTGTTTTGAAGAGCTGCGTGTACACCTCCTGCTGCGTGTCGAACACGGGCTTGAAGTTGGTGAAGGTGATGTAGCTGTTTTCCTCATCGTAGTAGGCTTGCCCCTGAAAGGCCTCGCTGCACGGGACGTTGCCATAGACGTCGGTGGCCACCGACAGGAACAGGGTGCGCAAGGTCAGCCCAATGGCCTCGCAGTTGACGTCGCGGGTTAGAGGCTGCCGCGCCAGCTGGCTCATGTGGTTGGCGTTGGCGGCGTGGGTCAACAGGCTGTACCACGTCTCCGCGCTCTGCGCGGTGGTACTCACGGAGCGGTGGTTGGTGTTGCCGGACGTGCAGCGCACGGTGTACTGAATCAGCTCGCCGTTGCGGTTGCACGAGAGGTCCATC
>JAITMY010000021.1 GCA_031290755.1 Prevotellaceae bacterium | reverse complement strand
CGCCTACCGCCTTCCGTCAACCAAAGGAGCGCTATGACCCGTCTGCTGCTCGGCCTGCTCGCGCTCTCCCTCGCGGCGGCGCCGCTGCGAGCGCAGAAGGTCAGCGTGGGGCTGCTTTTCGACACCCCCGTGCGCACCGCCACCCTCACCGCCCAGCGCGGCAGCTACGCCATCATTGTCAACGACACGCTCCTCATCACCGCCCTCAGCGAGCGCGGCTCCCTCATCGTTTCGGCCAACGGCAGCCGCCTGCGCCTCCGCGCCGACGGGCAGGAGCTGGGGCTGTTTGCCTCCGTGAAGGCCGTGGCGATGGACAAGGGCGGCGCCTTCGCCCTCGGCTGCGCACCCCTGCGCGGCGGGCCGCGGCGCTACGCGCAGGATGCCACCTTTGTCAGCGAGCGCGACGGCAGCGGCATCCGCATTGTCAACCAGCTGGAGGAGCCGGCGTACCTCTGCGGCGTGGTGGAGGCCGAAACCGGCTGCGGCGCACAGCCCGAATTTTACAGGGCGCAGAGCATCCTCTCGCGCACCTACCTCTACGCCCACTTCAGCCGCCACGCCAAGGACGGCTTCAACCTCTGCGACGGCGTGCACTGTCAGGCCTACCAAGGCCTGCTGTCGCGCTGCCAAAGGGTGCGCACCGCCGTGCGCGAAACCGGCGGCAGCGTGATACTCGACGACGACGACCTCCTCATCACCCCCTCGTTCCACGCCAACTGCGGCGGCCAAACGTGCAGCTCCGAGAGCGTGTGGCGCGAAAAGCTGCCCTACCTCCGCTCCGTGCGCGACGACTACTGCCTGCAAGAGGCCGGGGCGCGGTGGAGCAAGCGCGTGGCGCTGCCCGCGTGGCGCGCCTTCCTGGCCGACAACGGCATCTTCGGCGCCGCGCCGCGCCAGCTGGAGGCCGAGCAGCCTACCCGCCGCAAGTACTACGAGGTGGGCGACCAGAAGGTGGAGCTCATCAAGCTCCGCCAGCGCTTCGCCCTCCGCTCCGCCTTCTTCGACGTGCACGTGGTAGGCGCCGCCGTGCTCCTCTCCGGGCGCGGGTACGGCCACGGCGTAGGCCTCTGCCAGGAGGGCGCCATGCAGATGGCCGCCCGTGGCCGCAGCTGCCGCCAAATCGTGCAGCACTACTACAGGAGTACCCGCATAGCCCCCTTCGGCGAGGCCATGATGCCCTTCGACGCCCTGCCCGACGCCCTCCCCCGCCTCTTCAACCCTTGGCGCGGCGAGCTCCCCGACACCACCACCTACGTGGACGAGCCGCCCACCGACGCCGAGGAGCTGGGCGAAGAGTAGAGGCTGCCCCCGTTCGGCGGCATTACAAATGCCACTCAACGGGGATACTGAAAGTTTTTACACCGCCAAACATTTTCGCAAAAATCTTTGCCAATAAATTTGGTAGATAAAAAACTATTTGTATCTTTGCCCCGTTTTTGGGGCAGATTTGCTCCTTTTACTAACTTTTAGATTACAGCTATATATGAACACATCTTAAAACAGCACAAAAGGCCCCCGCTCGTAGAGCGAGTGGGCTTGTACTACATATATAAAAAGCGTTTGCTTTTTATTCAAGTCCCTTGGAATCTGGTAAATTTCAAAACGTAACGAGAATAAAATTCGGCGCTCACGAGGAATCGTGAGCAATGTTTGTTTAGTTACATCGGTATTTACCAGAACCGCAAGGGACAAATGAATGTTTGCTTGCGGTTTTTTTATGTGCCTACATCAAGCATTGAGATTTCAATTATGTTTTATTTTTTTATTTATTCAGTTAATCAATTTTTATCATGAAAAAAGCAAAATTAGTTTTGATTACCGGCGCCTGCCTATGGTGCTGTGGCGCTACGGCGCAGGAAAGCCAAAAGGTGGCTATCTTTGACCCGGCGGGCGATGTGAGCGCCTCGTACAAGGAGATTGTGCGCGAGGAAATCAGCAACATCATCGTGAACACGGGGAAGTTTACGGTGCTCGAGCGGCAGCTGATCAACAAGGTGCTTGAGGAAAACAAGTTTCAGATGGGCGGGCTGGTGGACGACTCGCAGGTGGGCGAAATCGGCAAGCGCATGGGCGCCAACTACGTGTTCGTAACCAGCCTCACGGCGATGGGAAAGGAGTTTTACCTTTCCTTTAAGCTGATAGACGTGCAAACCGCCCGCATTGAGAAGCAAAAGACAGGCCGAACTACCAAGGCCGGCGATGACCTGATTGACGTTACGCAGGGCGTGGTGGGCGAAATGTTTGGTGCGCTGGTGGCGGTGGCGCCTGCTAAAAAGGTGCAGGCAGCGCCAACCGAAGCGCCGCGGCCAAGCGGAGCGCTGGTTGCTGATGGCAGGAGCGTAATTTTGAATGGCAGGGAGTTGAAGCAAAATGAAGTTCGGCTTTTGTTTACAAATTCCAATGCCTTGCAGCTGTACAATAAAGGGATGAGCCAGAATAGCTGGGGGAACGGGCTGTTAATCGCAGCAGCGGTTTTGGCAGTAGGTGGATTGTCGATTTCAGGAACTATGGAGTGGGAAGATGATGGCGCGGGGGTAGGAATGGGGCTTATAACAGGTGGCGCGGCAGCTATAGGTGGAATAATCTTGAAAGTCATCAGTAAAAGTTCCGTAGAAAAGGCTGTTGACGGCTACAATCGCTCGCAATATACTTCACAGGCAACCTTAAAGTTTGGGCAAACAAGGCACGGGCTGGGATTGGTATATACTTTTTAAATTATTAACTATAAAAAAAATGGAAATGAAAAAATCATTAATTATCGGCATCTATCTGCTATGGTGCTGTGGCGCTACGGCGCAGGAAAGCCAAAAGGTGGCTATCTTTGACCCGGCGGGCGATGTGAGTGCCTCGTACAAGGAGATTGTACGCGAGGAAATCAGCAACATCATCGTGAACACGGGGAAGTTTACGGTGCTCGAGCGGCAGCTTATCAACAAGGTGCTTGAGGAAAACAAGTTCCAAATGGGCGGGCTGGTGGATGACTCGCAGGTGGGCGAAATCGGCAAGCGCATGGGCGCCAACTACGTGTTTGTAACCAGCATTTCGCCCATGGGGCAAAACCTTTACCTTTCGTTTAAGCTGATTGACGTGCAAACCGCCCGCATTGAAAAGCAAAAGACGGGCAGAACCACCAAGGGCAGCGCCGACCTTGTAGAAGTGACGCAAACAGTGGTGGGCGAAATGTTTGCGGAAGCGAAGCAAGTGGCCAAGCCGATAGCTGTGGTAGAACCGGAACCGGAAGTAAAGCCAGTCCCAAAAACAGCGCCGGAAACCCTGTTTAAAAATAGCGTTTTGACCGCCGAGGGGGGAGACGTGTTTGCAGAAGGAGAAAAGCTAAGCAAAAAACAAATTCGCGGCCTGATGGCCAAGACAGAGTCCTTGAAGCTTTACAACAAGGGCAAATCACGGCGTAACAAGGGCACGGCAATGGTATGGACAAGCGTGCTGTTTCCGGCTGCCGGATTCGCTCTCGGCTGGGTAATATACGACGGTTATTCACACGAGTATGTAGTTGAGGGTAACAAAGTGTACGAGAGCGAC
>JAITMY010000181.1 GCA_031290755.1 Prevotellaceae bacterium | reverse complement strand
ATGGTGAAAGACCACCGCACGGAGCACGAAACGTCGAACGCGCAGGCGGTGCTCGACGGCGAGCTGCAAGACTTCATCAAGGCCTACCTCATGCAGCTCGGCGAGTAATGACAGCTTGTCAGGTCAGCTACCGTGGCAAGATACTTGCAGCAGGTGAGGGAGCGTTCAACCCGACTTTACAACCTTAAAATAGCTTACGTAATATGTCTGAAAACAAGGAAACAAGCGGCTGCCCTGAGGGAACCCCCGACAGCGCACCGCAGGGCGGCTGCCCCAGCGAGGAGGCCTGCGGCGCCGAGGCGCCACAGGGCGGCGAGCCTACGTGGGAGGAAAAGCACGCGGAGGTGCAGGATAAGTACCTGCGCCTCGTGGCAGAGTTTGACAACTACCGCAAGCGCACCGCCCGCGAGCGCTTGGAGTTGATGCTCTCCGCCAGCGAGGACACCATCAAGGGGCTGCTGCCCATAGTGGACGACTTCGAGCGCGCCCTCAAGGCCTTTGAAGGTGCGCAGGACGTGGGCGGGCTGCGCGAGGGCACGGCCATCATCCACCAGAAGCTGATGGCCTACCTCGGCACGAAGGGCTTGACGGCTATCGAAACGCCCGTCGGCGCGGACTTCGACACCGACCTGCACGACGCCGTAACCAAGTTCCCCGCGCCGGACGAATTGCACAAGAACAAAATTATAGACACCGTGGAGAAGGGCTACAAGCTCCACGACAAGGTCATCCGCTACGCCAAGGTGGTGGTGGGCGAGTAACAAACCCTGAACACAGCGAACAGCATGTCAACCAAGAGAGATTACTACGAGATATTAGGCGTAGCCAAGAGCGCTACCGCCGAGGAAATCAAAAAAGCCTACCGCAAGAAGGCCATCGAGCACCATCCGGACAAAAATCCGGGGAACAAGGAGGCCGAGGAGAAGTTCAAGGAGGCTGCCGAGGCCTACGACGTGCTGAGCACCCCCGAAAAGCGCCAGCGCTACGACCAGTTCGGCCACGCCGGGCTGGGGGCAAGCGGCGGCGGGGGCTACGGCGGCGGCGGGTTCTCTATGGATGACATCTTCACCAACTTCGGCGACATCTTCGAGAACGCCTTCGGCAGCAGGTTCAGCAACTTCAGCGGGTTCGGCGGCGGTCGCCACGCCCACGCCACCAGCTACGGCTCGGACATTCGCGTGCGCGTAAAGTTGTCGCTCAAGGACATGGCCCACGGCGTGGACAAGAAGCTCAAGATTAAGAAAATGGTGGCCTGCGGCACCTGCCACGGCAGCGGCGCCAAAGACGGCAACTCAACCTCCACGTGCAGCGCCTGCCGCGGGGCAGGGCAGGTGTCGCACGTGGTGAACACCATGCTGGGGCGGATGCAAACCACCTCCGTGTGCCCCAAGTGCCACGGCGAGGGGCGGGTCATCACCAGCCCCTGCGCCACCTGCGGCGGCAACGGCATGGTGCAGGGCGAGGAGGAGATTTCGTTCAAAATACCGGCAGGGATGTACGAGGGGATGCAGCTCAACGTGAACGGCAAGGGCAACGCCGCCCGCCGCGGCGGGCAAAACGGCGACCTGCTGGTGGTCATCGAGGAGGAGAAGCACGAAGACCTCGTGCGCGACGGCAACAACCTTATCCATAGCCTGTTTATCACCATCTCCCAAGCAGCCTTAGGCGACAGCATCGAGGTGCCCACGGTGGACGGGAAGGCCAAAATCGCCATCAAGGCAGGCACGCAGCCCGGCGCCATTTTGCGCCTCAGCGGTAAGGGGCTGCCTATGGTGAACCACTACGGCAACGGCGACCTGCTGGTGTACGTCAGCGTGTGGATTCCGCAAAAGCTGGACAAGGAGGAGAAAAAAATCATGGAGCAGCTGTCCACCTCCGAGAACTTCACGCCCCACCCCGACCCCAACGAAAGAGGCTTTATTGACCGAATGCGGCGCATTTTCCATTAGCGCCGCTCAGCCCTTTTTCGGGACATAGACCAGCTTTTTGGTTTCAAAAAATGCCTCGGTAAAGAAGTCGGCAAGCGGCACGACAACGCTCTTTTGCGCTATGCCGCGCTGCTCGGCGGTCAAGTCGCCCCCCTTCAGGCAGAGGAGGCCGTTGGCAATGCTGCTGCTGCCCTGCGGGATGACCTTGTCCCACATCCACGACAAAAAGGTGGGCAGGTCGGTAACGGCGCGGCTCACCACAAAGTCAAACCGCTGCGCCAGCGCCTCGGCGCGACCGTGGAATACCTGCACGTTGCGCAGCGCCAAGGCCTCCACCACCTCGCGCACCACCATGATTTTTTTGCCAACGGAGTCGGCCAGCGTGAAGCTGCTGCCGGGGAACATAATGGCCAGCGGTATGCCCGGAAACCCGCCGCCGGTGCCCACGTCCAGCACCTTCGCGCCGTCGGCCAGCTGCACCACCTTGGCAATGGCCAGCGAGTGCAGCACGTGCCGCTCGTACAGCTGGTCAATGTCCTTGCGGGATATGAGGTTGATGCGCTCGTTCCAGTAGCGGTACACCCCTGCGAGCTGCGCAAATTGCTCTGCTTGCAGGGGTGTCAGGTGGGGGAAGTATTTTGTCAGGATGTCCAAGGCTGCTACGTGCTACTTTTACCCTCTTTACCCTTCGGCCTTAGCACCATCATTCTCATCAGCTGCTCCTTGGCGCGAAAGAGGTGCGTTTTCACCGTGCCGATAGGCATGTTCAGCTCGGCGGCAATTTCCTCGTAGGCATACTCCTTGAAGTAGCGCAGCTCCACTATGCGGCGGTAGTGCGGCTTGAGCCGCCCGAGCAGCTGCGAGGCCAGCGCCATGCTCTGCTCGGCAATCATGTCCTCCTCCGGATTTTGCTGGGCGTAGCGGCTGTTGAAGCTCTCGTCCTCCACCAGCCGGTCGATGGGGATGGCGCTCCCCACTCGGCGCTTGCGCAAAAAGTCAACGCAGCAGTTGTGGGCAATGCTGTACACCCACGTGCTGAAGGCGTACTCGCTGGAGTAGCTGTTCAGGTTCTCGAACACCTTGGCAAAGGTTTGCTGGGCCAAGTCTTCAGCATCGGCGGTGTTGCCAATGCGCTTTTTGAGCAGCAGCAAAACGCCGCCGTAGTAGCGTGCCGTCAGCGCATCAAACGCCTTGGTATCTCCGCTACGCGCCTGCTCTATGTGGGACAAGTCGGCCTTTGCTGCCTGCTCCTGCATCACTTGACTTTTTTGATTTTTTGCAAGTTGGGTTGCGCCATCGTAACGATAAAGGCGAGGATGGGCGATAGCACATCGTATATCAGCAGCCAGAGGGATATGCCGTGCTCTTGCAGCTTGCGCGTGGCCTTGCCAAGTATCACCAGCTGCACGGTGCAGCGAATTAGCAGCATCAAGCCCACTATCCACGCCAGCAGCGCGTGGGCAGTGCCCCAAGTGGCGACAACGAGCAGGGCTGCGCACAGGAACAGCAGCACGCGGGAGG